>DASVMB010000484.1:0-10521 GCA_036384575.1 Bacillota bacterium | reverse complement strand
CGGTTGGAGTACGCCGGGGAAGACAGGCTTTTTGTCCCCACCGACCAGGTGAACCTGCTTCAGAAATACATCGGGGTCGAAGACGCCCCACCCAAGTTGAATAAGTTAGGCGGGGCCGACTGGCAGAAGGTCAAGAACCGTGTAAAAGAGTCCATTCGCGATATGGCCGAGGAATTACTGGATCTGTATGCCCGGAGGGAAGTGGCCCCGGGACATACGTTCGCCTCGGATACCGTATGGCAGCATGAGTTTGAGGAATCGTTCTTCTTTGATGAAACCCCCGACCAGTTGCGGGCGATTGAAGAAATCAAGCGGGATATGGAGAGCGACAAGCCGATGGATCGCTTGATCTGCGGTGATGTCGGTTACGGTAAGACCGAGGTGGCGATGCGCGCCGCCTTTAAGGCGATCATGGACGGGAAACAAGTCGGAGTGTTGGTCCCCACTACCATCTTGGCCCAGCAGCATTATTTGACTTTCCGGGAGAGATTAACCGGGTTTCCCATCAACCTCCGCGCGCTTAGTCGTTTTCAGACCGCCCAGGATCAGGAGGAGACCATTGCCGGTTTACTCAGCGGCGAGGTGGACCTGGTTATCGGTACCCACCGCTTGCTCTCAACCGATGTGCACTTTAAGGATTTGGGCTTGTTAATCGTCGATGAGGAACAACGGTTCGGAGTAGCCCATAAGGAAAGGTTAAAAGAGCTCCGCCACAATGTCGATGTGCTGACCTTAACCGCCACCCCGATTCCACGTACCCTCCATATGTCGTTGGCGGGAATTCGGGATATCAGTATTATAGAAACCGCCCCTCAAGGCCGTTACCCAATCCGGACCCATGTCCTGGAATATAATGAGGCTGTGATCCGGGAGGCGATTCAACGGGAGTTGGATCGTGGGGGACAGGTTTATTTTGTATATAACCGGGTTGAGACGATTGAACGGATGGCGTCCTACCTGCAGAATCTATTGCCCAACGCCAGGATTACCATTGCCCACGGTCAGATGGATGAAGATCAGTTGGAACGGGTGATGCTGGATTTCTATGACGGGCAAGCCGATGTGTTGGTTTGCACTACCATCATTGAAACCGGTTTGGATATTCCCAACGTCAATACGCTTATTGTTTATGATGCCGAACGGTTTGGTCTGGCGCAACTTTACCAACTCCGGGGTCGGGTCGGCCGGAGTAACCGTTTGGCCCATGCATTCTTTTGTTACCGCAAGGATAAGGTGCTGTCGGAGAATGCCGAGAAACGCCTGGCTGCGATTAGGGAATTTACCGAACTCGGTGCGGGATTTAAAATCGCCATGCGGGATCTTGAGATCCGCGGCGCCGGGAACTTGTTAGGTCCGGAACAGCACGGGCAAATCGCTGCAGTTGGTTTTGAACTATACTGCCGGTTATTGGATGAGGCGATCCGGGAACGGAAGGGAGAAGTTCAACCGGAGCTTCCCGAACCGGTAGTGGAGGTACCGGCTGATGCCTATATTCCCGGGGACTATATTGCGGATAACAAACAGAAAGTCGAGGTTTACAAAAAGATCGCCGCAGCGGGCACCGTCGAGGATGTCGACCTAATTACCGAAGAGATCATCGACCGTTTCGGCGAGCCGCCGCAACCGGTGGTGAATCTGCTGAATATCACCAAGATTAAGGCTTTGGCCAAACGGATCGGGCTGGCCTCGCTCACCAAGGAACGAAACGAACTTATCGCCAAACTCCATATCGGCTTGGGTATGGACTATGATAAAGTCCTGGCTGTACTCCAAAAATACCGGAATCATTTCCGGTACCAACCGGGAAGGCCCCCGGTCTTTCGCTGGCGTACCGGGTTGCCGGAACCGGAGTTGGTAAAGATGGTTCTGCATACCCTGGAGATGATGGTGTAGGATATCAGGGCAACGGTAAGCCTTCTGCGATCGCGGCCTTTTGTGCGTATTCGGGGTTCATCGCAAAACCGGCATCAAAGGCCCGCCGTGAAGCCAATTTGTTACCTCCCAGCCATTCAGCCTTGGCGAGGCGGATATAGAGCCGGTAATTCTCCGGAAATTGTATTAGCGCCTGACGATAGTAAGCTGCAGCCTCCTGAAATTCGGAACCATTCTCGTATTCCTGGCCCAGAAGAAAGTTGAGCTGATACTCATCGGGATGAATTCGGCGTAATCTCAGAAGAATAGCCCGGGATTGCCGGGAATACTGATCCGCGGTTTCTGAATCCCCCCCCTGTTTTTGATACCACTTGGCCGCCCGAAATAACGTCAACGCATATCTATAGTGATAATGCTCAATTAAGGGTGCCCGGGCAATAACCAATCTGTAACTCCCCAGGGATTCCTCGAATTGATGGCGCCGTGCTTGATGAAATGCGGTGCGGTAGTTGAGATCGGCCAGAAACATATTGCCCAAAATCCAACCGCCTCCAATGATGAAGATCCAGAGCGCCAGCGGTAACAGCCAGGTTGGTATAAGTGTCGGAGAGGTACGGATTTGGGGTGCCGGATGACGGTAACCCAGAAGCAACCCGAGTTCGATCCAGAAGATGAAGGTATAATGGACAAGTGCGTAACCAAAATTTACGAAAATCATATAACTCAGGCAGGCGCAGAAGAGGCTGGTCTCTGAAAGCGACAAATTGCGCCGTAACAACCCCCGCCAATCGGTAGAGGCCAGTATTGCCAGTAACAACCCGAAATAGGCCAAGAATCCCAGGATTCCCTGAGTGGCTAAATAATGGAGCGGTTCATTATGAGATTGATCGAGATCCCGGTCGGGTCCCCAAAATTTTACCGCTGCCTGGGTCTCAAAGCGGTGGAAGTTATCTCTGAAGCTGCCCAAACCATGGCCGATCCAGGGAGATTCTTGAAAGATGCGCCACCCAATAGACCAGAGCAGCCCCCGCCCGCTGTCGTTTCCTTGGGCTATGGAAGTTACCCGGGCCTTTAATTCGTAATCACTGTGTTGCCTTGGTTGAAAATAGGTCAAGGTTTGTCCGATGGTCGCCCCCAGGATGACCAAGATCACCAGACCGATGACCCAGGGTCGACGTGCAGCTGTATTCCAAGCCATACCCAGGAGAATAAGGAGATAAAATAAGGCCCCGCCAACCCAAACACTACCGGTCGCCCATGAGATACCCCAAATAACTGTGGCGATAACAATGATCTTCAATAGCTTTTTGGGGGTTAAACCCACGGCTTGGAATAGGATAAAGAGAGCCAGTCCCACCAGGAACCCTAACCATGAGGCCCTGGAAAAGGTAAGGATCAGCGTAGCGCTTCCCAACAGAATGCAGCCTGCAGCAAAATAACGGACCGATCTTTTCGGGGTTTCTTGCCATTCTTTGAATATGAGCGGTAAAGTCAAAATTAAAAAGGCCCCCAGAGAGTTGGGATCGCCAAAGAAACTTTTTACCCGGGTCACATCCTGCCGGGCGATAGGATCTCCTCCGAAATATTCCCCAATCCCGAAACAACAGATGAAGAAGGTTACCAACATTAATACCCGGCGTAATCTGGAGCGTTCGGCCTCCCCGGCCGTGAAACGATATGCCGCGGCGCCCATGACCAAAAAACCCGCTTGCACCAAGAATGACTCCGATTGGCCGTATTTGCCGATAAGTCCGGTGGACCAATCCGCCAATCGTACCATCTGGAAGAGTTCAACTGCGAGAAAAAAACCGGCTGCCCACTTCACACTGACGGGAAGCTCCCGAAATCCTTGAAAGTTTTTTAACTCCCAGATCAGTAATAGACCGGAGCCGAACAGAAAAAGTACTAGTTTAGGAGTATTGAACCGATCGAAGGCCGGAACCGCGAAAGCCAGGGGGATGAATAGACACAGGGACAATAAAACTGTAAAAGGCCATTTTCGCAAAGGAAACACCTCCGCCGGATATAAGCCAAAGGCATAAGGTTCAAACATCTGACAATGCCTAAGAATTATCCGCGATTCCAGAAATTCCTTTTATTTTCCCGATAACGGGTTAAGTGGGCGGTATATAGTCGAACCGGTAATCGATGGTTCTCTTTGGGTTGGGAAATTTCCTTGGTATGGATTGAGAAAAAACGGAGAAGCTATAAACGGCCAGTCAGATAGGGTAAGTCGCCCACGAGTGCGCGCTTTACCGGCGAACTGATCCCGCGTTGGTTCGGGCAAAAATGAATAAAAAAATTCACCGAGTTATATACTATCACTGAAGATCGCGGCATGATCCACGTTTCAAGTCTATCTGACGGTGAGCCATCGAACACCTTCCAAATATGGTGATAGAAAACTTATTGGAAGGCCCCTGATACCAAAGATCTGCTTCATACCGAAATACTGCGCAGCAACGCGTGAAAAAGGAGGGACATGGGGGATGAAGGCGACCGGAATTGTACGACGGATTGATGATCTGGGCCGGGTGGTCATTCCAAAGGAAATCCGTAGAACATTACGGATTCGAGAGGGTGATCCGCTCGAGATCTTCGTCGACCGTGAAGGAGAGGTTATTTTAAAGAAATACTCTCCCATCGGGGAATTGGGTGACTTTGCCAAAGAATATGCGGATTCGCTTTATGAGTCCACCGGACATATAGCTTGTATTGCGGATCGTGACATGGTCATTGCCGTAGCTGGCGCCGCAAAAAAGGAGTTTTTGGATAAACCGATCTCCAAGGCGGTGGAGAAAGCCATCGAGGACCGAAAAGTTGTCCTGATGCCCAAACCGGGCGAACATAAATATTGTGAAGCTTGTCCCGTTACAGAGGATGAGGGAAAGTGCAAGTTTACAGCGCAGGTTATCGCACCCATCATTGCCGAGGGTGATCCGATTGGAGCGGTAATACTCTCCTCAAAAGAGCCCGGGACGACCATGACTGATCTAGAGGTCAAAATTGCGGAAACGGCTGCGGGTTTCCTTGCCAAACAGATGGAACAATAACAAGGAAGTTACCAGTACCGGTGATCGAAAAAAAAGTGACGGGTTCAACCGACACTTTTTTTATATGGCCGTTCTTAGGTTGGCCCTGCTCAGGACGGATTGGTCTGGCGGGGCCAAACCATGTCCGGGAAAACGTCTGGTCAGGTGTTTTTTTTCGCGTTTAACATGGACATCATCGTGGTTAATAGCGCAGGGTTCAGCCCGCCTTTGTTACTGTTTCCCGCCATACTGCTCAAAAGCACCGGGAGTAACTCCTGGAGCGGCCCGGCATCGCCTTTATTTACAGCCTGCCGTAACAGATTCGAAAAATCGGGGGATGAATCCCCGGGGGTTTCATCACCGAAACTCAGAAAGAAACCGACCATTTTCTGCCCGTTTGTGCTGAGAAAGGGTTTCATGATGGATAGCAGCTTCATATCGTCCTTGGACAAAAACGGATGTACCGGTGATTCTGCCGTTACTGCCGAAATGGATTCGGTCTTTTCCTTGGTTTCCGGGTTATTACTGTTGTTGTGATGGCTCATTACTTTTCCTCCACTTCTCCGGTCCGGTAAAAAAGAGGGTATCGCCGGACCCGGGGGTTGCCGCCCATAATAATTTATGTCACGTTGATATGATTGGGAACCGGAATCTTGCGGCGCGGTTGAGCGGGAATTAAAGGAGAAAACGCCGGGATGCCGAAGATTACCATTTGGATTTTGGCGGGATGGAGTGGGAGGAAAAAAGTTGGATACATACGGAGATAACAGCGGATCGCGAATGGGTGCTCCGCTAAACTCAGGTAAAGGCCAAGGTGGCGACGGAGGGGCGGTATCCTGGAAGACTCTTCAGACCCGGCTTTTGTCCAACTACGAGCTGCGTGAGGTGCAACTCACCCTCGAAGGACACAGCCTGAAATTGACAAAAGTGGCGGATATCGATGCCCTGTTGGACAAGGTCAGCGATGCGGACCGGATTCCATTCTGGGCTGAACTCTGGCCGGCATCCATTGGTTTAGCCCGTTTCATCCTGCAAAGAGAGCGGTGGTTTTCAGGACATACGCTTTTAGAGTTAGGGTCGGGCATCGGCCTGGCGGGCATCGCCGCCAAACTGGCGGGAGCCAGTGTAGTTCAATCCGATTTTCTTGAAGAGGCTTTTACCTTTATCCGGCTTAATTGTATACGTAACGGGGTAGAACCCGATCCGTTATTACTGGCCGATTGGCGAAGTTTTCCTCAGCATGCAGGAGGGTTTGATTGGGTGATTGGCGCCGATATCCTGTATGAGAAAACACTGCATGACAGTTTAGAGAAGGTGCTTCATCAGGTCGTCAAGGTCGGTGGAGGTGTGTTACTGGCTGACCCGGGCAGGGGATATGCCGCCCAGTTCATTGAACGGTTGATTGCAGCGGGATGGCAATGCCGGAAACTCCAATTACCGGTAGTTTATGAAGAACGCAACTATCAAATAGATATTTACCAGTTGCAGCCCAAGGGAACCGGAGATTCATTGATTTCGTTATAATTTTTAAAAGAAAACTGATAAGGCCCGGCCTGATAACTTATATTAAGTTGCCTTTTGTTTAATCGAGCGTTCGTACACACATCGCTTGGTATTGGGCCGATAAAAAAGGAGAATCGCAGTGAACGAATTTCGTTATGATGCACATGAACCCCGGCGAATCATATGGATCGTCGCGATCATCTCCGGCATCATCGGAGCGTTGTTGGTGGTGATTGCAGTAAGATTCACCGGTCTGGGGACGGCCCTGGTGAGTCCGCCTGTAGCCCAGGAGCTGCCTGAACCACCGCCAACTCAGATGCAACCGGTGGTCAATAATGCCAGCCCCTTGAGTATGGAACACCAGACTATCGACGTGGTAAAGCAGGTTGGCCAAGCGGTGGTGATGATTACCACCAGTTCGGTGGTACAGAGTTTCGACTTCTTCACCGGATTGGAATCTCGTAGCATTCAAGGGCTTGGCTCCGGAGTGGTTTATAGTTCCAACGGGTATATTCTGACCAATAATCATGTGGTGAACGGATTGCCCGGAACCAAGGACAAGATCATGGTGATTCTGTTCAATAAGGAATACCCCAAGGGCAAGACGTATCCGGCAAGGGTAGTCGGGGCTGACCCACGGACCGATTTGGCGGTTTTAAAAATCGACGTTACCAATCTTCCGGTACCCCAGTGGGGTGATTCCAACCAGGTTCAGGTAGGCCAAACCGCTATTGCCATCGGCAACCCCTTGACCAAGAGTCTGAATAATACGGTCACCGTCGGAGTGGTCAGCGCCAAGGAACGAACCCTGGAGGTCAATAATAACGAACAGTTACTGAATATGATTCAGACCGACGCTTCGATCAATCCCGGAAACTCCGGCGGCCCGCTCCTTGACTCAAACGGCCGGATCATCGGGATCAATACCGCCATCGCCCCCAACTCCCAGGGAATCGGATTCGCTATTCCCAGCAATACGGCGAAGACCGTGGCCCAACAGTTGATCAGCCGCGGCTATGTTTCCTATCCCGGGGTTGGTTTGGTCTATATTCCGCTGGATGCGGACACCGTGGCTCAGCTTGAGGGTAACCTGGGGGTACGGCTTCCGGTGAATAAGGGTCTGTTCATCTATAAAGTGATTCAGGGAGGTCCGGCCGCGCTGGCCGGGATGCGCCCCGGAGATATCATCGTCAAATTAAATGGGGAAAAGATCACCGATCAGGACCTGGTCCGCGAGGCCGTGGCCCGGCACCGAATTGGCGACAGTCTGACGCTGGAATATTACCGGGGTAATAGTATCCGTAAGAGTACGGTCCGCATCGCCGAATTGGGTAGACGGATTGGAGAGTTGAGTCGGTAATGAATCGGATCCGGATCATCGCTGTGGGAAAGTTGAAGGAAGAGTTTTACCGGGCTGCCCAGGAAGAGTATCTCAAACGGCTCCGACCTTATTTGAAACTGGAGATAGTTGAGACAAGCGATCTCCCTTGCCCGGAACGGTCTACCCCGGCCCAGGAGGAACAGGTATTAAAGCAGGAGGGTGCCTTGATACGCTCCAAGCTGCAACCCGGGGATTTCGTGGTCGTCCTCGACCGTAAAGGCAAAGAGATCGATTCACTGGAGTTTGCCGGGTTGGTTCAGGAGCGACTGGCCAGCGGAAAGCCGCTGGCCTTCGTCATCGGCGGTTCCCTGGGAGTCGATCCGGAACTGTTGAAAGAGGCCCAAATGCGGTTGAGCTTCTCGAAGTTAACCTTTCCCCATCAGCTTTTTAGGGTGGTTTTATTGGAGCAGATCTACCGGGCGATGAAGATCAACCGGGGGGAGCGCTACCACAAATAATTCGCCGTTAGAACAGATACGGTTAGTGTATCACCTTTAACGGCGATAAGTATAAGTGTTCTACTTGAAAACTGGCTTGAGGCAACGAATTTTGGTATAATAAATATAAAAAGAGGCGGTGGCAAAATGCAAAACGTCTTAAACGACGCAATCAATATTATTGTCAAAAATTTTGCTCCGGATAAGATTATCTTATTCGGCTCTCACGCCACCGGAATGGCCAGTCGGGATAGCGATTATGATTTATGCATTTTAAAAAGCGATTTGCAGCATAAACGAAAAACTGCCCAAGATGTCTATAAGGCATTAGTTGGGCTTCAATTCCCCGTTGATGTCATTGTAGAAACCCCTGAAAAATTTGAGGAATTAAAAACAAACCCATTTTTAATTTATGGGAAGATTGCCGAAAATGGAGAAATTCTCTATGAAAAACAATGAGTGTATTTAAGGGGGTGTATTCAAGTACCTTCGGAAGTTATATTAAATGATTATGCGGTCGAAACGCGGTATCCCGGTGAATATGAGCCTGTGACTGAGGTTGAATATTTCGAAGCTGTAGACATCGCAAGCAAAGTAATACAATGGGTGAAAGATCAACTAAAAAATAAAAGACCGGATTATAACGGATTTGCTTACAAAGTACCATGCATTACAGAGTGAGAATAATCATCTTAAAGATGAAATTAAACGACTGAAGCTTCAATTGGGAATTCCGGAACAGCCAGGGATTCCTTTTGATTTTTCTGGACAAGAACCGACGCCGGAAATGATTAAAGCAGATTGTAATGAAGTTGAGACTTCAGATATTAATGATTAGTCAACCCCCGCGGAAAAAATCGAATTATTCATGTCACTCTTTAGAGGCCTAGACGATGTCTATGCAAAAAGGTGGGAGAACTCGCCTTCTTGAAGGCGCAAAAGAAGGGAACTTCCGGTTTGTTTGAATGAATGGCAGCCCAGATTATGCGGCTAAACCTAGCCAATGAACTCATCAAAATTGTAGAAAAGGAAAGATGATTCGTTAATATAGTTTTTTGAAGAAAGGGAGAACATAAAATTTGGCCATTAGACCCGATACGGATAAAAATACCACAACTAAGGATCAAGTTGAATCTATTCGTTCCAAGGATTATGCATGATAATTCCGGTTGTGGCAAAATCCTTATTATTGCGGGTAAACAAGATCATGTGTCTTGGGCAGTTGCAGCGAGTAAACCATCGATTACCGGTAACGGATTTCCCTTATTTTTCAGCGGGATGGTCAATTAAAATTTCAATCTCTTTGTGCGGCGAATTAAGGAGTAATTCTTTGATACTTTGTTCTTTAGTCGTGTTTGTATCTTTGGAATCAGTACTTCGGGGTATTGTACCAGGTTTAGTGGGTATGGAATTTGCGCAAATAAAGTCCCATAATTTGTATCGTAATTCTGATGGTAGATTGAGTAAACCTTTTATTAATTCGGTATCGTTCTCCGTAGCCATCCCAATAAATATGCTTCCGTTTCCCGGTGACGAGGTGGCGGCAAGCTCTTGTTGGTATTCGGAATAGATATCGATTAGTTTCTTTATGATTTCGTCGGAGTTCATATCGGACGGGTTTTTCTCATCCCAGATAATGCTCAACTTGATCACTTCCTTACCCCCATTCTACATTGTCGATAATCATGTGACAAGATATATTGGATAATATGTCCAAATTTTTTGAAATATATCCGGTAAGTCTTACCGCCCCCTCCTGATGGTATGATTATATTTTGGTGGGATTGATGAAAACCATGCTTTCATGAAATTCAGTAAGAATCATCGGTGAATACCGAACAAACGTCAAAATCATTAATGCGACGGAGGGAGGAATATCTATTGCCGGAGTTCCCAATCATAAATTGGTTGATGTCTTAGCGAAGTATTGCCGGCAGGATAGGGGAATCAGTAAACGGGTCCAACTTATATATGAAAAGGATCGTCAAGAGGTAGCGTTACACCAGCCTCGATTTAATTCATTTATTAGGCATCTTTCGAATCAAGTTTCTTTGGGAATTACCACGCTAGAGATGTTAATATTCCAATTGCAGCAATTAAGGAGATTAGCATCAGTTAGGTTTGAGCTGGAAAAATTGCAACCGATCCTCAACCAGATTACTTCCGCTTACGATGATCTCCTCAATAGGCAAGAGTATGATATTCTCTTAAAAGAATTAAGGGAAAGTCGACTTTCAGTAATTAAGATAAAGGTCAATCGGGCGGGGAGAATAACCAATAGTCAAGAATACGATTT
>DASVMB010000483.1:0-10064 GCA_036384575.1 Bacillota bacterium | reverse complement strand
CGCTTCAAACTCAAAGAATGGCCCTTTGCTTTCCCGATCCGGGACGAGTCCGGGAGAATTTGCGTCTGATCTATGGGATCGGGGAAACTACCGCAGCCAAACTTCACCAGGAGGGGATTACCCGACTCGATGAGCTGGTGGATCATCCTCGTTGGGGCAAGGCAGCCACGGAACTTCTCCGGGTGATTGCTGCGGGAGATATCGAGCGGTTGGCCGGATATGGTGCCACCGATCTGGAGCTGCTCGGTTTTTATCAGCCGGAAGCGCTTTGTTTCGTGGATATTGAAACCATCGGGCTTTACTACGTACAACCGGTATTCCTCATCGGATTGTTACGTTTTGATAATCAATGCGGGGTGATCACCCAGATTTTGGCGAGGAGTTTCGATGAGGAGAAAGCAATTTTAACTGCGGCGTTAGCCGAGTTAAAGACGGCGTCCCTGATTGCCAGTTTTAACGGACGCAGCTTTGATCTGCCTTATCTAAAAGGGCGGATGAGGTATCATCATTTGGAGCATGAATGGCGGACTT
Source organism: Bacillota bacterium (assembly GCA_036384575.1). Taxonomy (GTDB): domain Bacteria; phylum Bacillota; class UBA4882; order UBA8346; family UBA8346; genus DASVMB01. The sequence continues at coordinate 9,533 of DASVMB010000483.1, read as the reverse complement.
TTCATTTCGATCTGCTTCGTCCGGCCCGCCGGAGCTACCGGGGGGTGTTGCCCGATTGCCGTCTGCTTACCCTGGAACGGGAAGTGCTAGGGGAAGAGCGCGGCGACGATCTTCCTGGAAGTATGGTTGCCGAGTATTACCATAGGTTTTTAGATACCGGGGACCGCGGCTGGGTTGAGCCGATTCTGCGACACAATGCCCATGACTTGCTTTCAATAGCAAAATTGTTGGGGTTGTTCACGAACAGGCAACAGGCAACAGGGAACAGGCAATAGGCGTGAGGCGTGAGGCAAGAGGCAAGAGGCGCACCCCTCACCCTTCAAACTTCACACTTTATTCGGGAGGTGCCATTGATGGAGTTGAGATATGCCGTTGCGGATGAACCGTTTAGCGGTGAATTTTTGATTATCGCCAACCAATTACGTACGGCTAAAAACGGCCGATCCTACTTGGCCATGAGGATCGGCGACGGCACCGGGGAGTTGCCGGTCAAGATCTGGGATGCCGATGTCGAACTCTTTAACAGCCTGGAAGCGGGAAGGGTGATTGCACTTCAGAATATCCGGCCCCGGCTTTTTAACCACCAGATTCAATTGGAATGGAACGGTAGGGACAGGGAGCTTTTCCGGGTACTGCCCGAAGCGGAGACGGATTATCAAAAGTTTCTGCCGCAATCTCCCAGCGACCTCAATCAGTGCTGGGATTTTTTAGCGGAAGTGATTGTTACCATTGATGACCCGGTTTTACAAATGGTTTTGAGTTATTTCTTCTCCAATCCGGATTTTAAGGCGGCGTTTATTCGGGTTCCTGCTGCACTTAAACGTCATCACGCCTATATCGGCGGGCTACTGGAGCATACTGCGGGAGTCACGGCGATCTGCAAGGCGGCGGCTGAGTATTATCCTCTGGTAAAACGGGATCTTTTATTGACCGGTGCAATTCTTCATGATATCGGTAAAGTCAAAACATATCAGATTACGAAGGGATTCGACGGTACAACGGAAGGAAAACTTATCGGCCATTTGGTGTTAGGTGTGGAAATGGTGGAAGAGGCGTTTGCCAACCTTAATAAGGGTTACGAACGGGGGGAACTTCATAACCGTCTAATCCATCTTCTCGTTAGCCATCACGGGATCATGGAATGGGGATCACCCGTGGAACCACTAACTCTGGAGGCCTGCATTTTGCATCACGCCGACAACCTGGATGCACAGGTCACCAAGTATCTGACCGTCATGCGTAGTGAGGTTCAACCCGCTGAATGGAGCGCATTTGATCCTGGCTTGGGGCGTTCACTGTTTCTCGGGAGTGCGGTAGAACCGGAAGAAGAATCAAGTACCATGGCGCCCGAATCAAGTTCCGGGTTGGAGTAGGTTCCGGGGCTTGGAAACGAATGTATACCAGAAAGTGCTCTTTAATGAAACGGGTATTGCAGGAGGAGAATGATTAGATGAGTTTATTTTCGGGAAGCTTAACAATTATCGGTTGGTTGGCGATGGGTTTCGGGTTACAATCCTTGACCCGATGGTCTCCTTGGGTGAACCTGGCCATCTCACTTTTAGGGGTTTTCGTTTTGCCCCCCTTTTGGAGCAGTGGTTTAGTCTTGGGAATCTGGATCAGCTGCGCCTTCTTTACCTATCATCCGGAATTGGCGCGTGATTCGATTGCCGGAATTAGCTGGATTCGGCTAATTGGCTACGCCGCGCTCACCTTCTCGGGATTTCTTTTAACGTTGATATTGCTATACCGGCTTAAACTTGACGGTAGTTTCGGAATAGGGGAAAGAGAAGTTGTGGCCTGGGTATTTTTGGGGATTCTCGAGATCTGTTTATATAAGGTGATCGGCCGGTTGGCTCCGGGGGAATATAAGATGCAATACGGTTACGGGATCGCGTTTATCAACTTCACCATGCTCCTGTATTGGGTCATTCCCCTCGGCCCGTATTGGATGGGCTTGATCTTTATAACTCTACTGCTCATCGATCCCATCCTGCTTAGTCTGGTCGACCGAAGCGGCAACAGTGGTAACAGAACCATGATGGGAAGCAGATAAATTGATGAGAGTAGCCGTCAGTACGTTAGGATGCAAGGTCAATCAGAACGATACACAGAGCATCATCAGTTTATTTCAGCAAGCAGGTCATGAAATCGTTCCTTTTGCAGAAAAGGCCGATGTTTATATCATCAATACCTGTGCCGTGACACGGACCAGTGAACGAAAGTCGGCTCAGGCAATTCGCCGGGCTGTCGCCGCTTCTCCGGATGCCATTGTCATCGGAACCGGCTGTTACGCCCAAGTTGCTCCGGAAGAGCTTGCAGCGATCGCCGGTGTAAACTTGGTAGTCGGGATGGTGGATCGACCCCGTTTAGTGGAACTAGCCGAGGAGTTCCGGCATGAGCGAAAGAATCGCGTTGCAGTCGGCCCGGTGGCGGAGAGTTCGTTTTGGGTGGCACCACCCGCTCATATCGGACTCGAAAGGACCAGGGCTACGCTTAAGATAGAGGAAGGCTGTGAGCAGTTTTGCTCGTACTGTATCGTGCCATTTGCCAGAGGGCCGGTACGTAGTATGCCTCCGGAACTGGTCAGGGAGGAATTTCTTCGCCTTTTAGAACTTGGTTACCAGGAGATAGTATTGACCGGAATTCATCTGGGTTGCTACGGTAAGGATCTGGGGATGAACCTTGCCCGGCTGTTACATCAATTGCTTGAGATCAAAGGCCATTTTAGGGTTCGATTGGGTTCGCTGGAACCAATCGATATCAATCCCGAGCTATCCAGGGTGATCATTGGAAATGAGAAAATCTGTCAATACCTGCATATCCCCTTGCAAAGCGGGTGCGATTCCATACTGGCTGCGATGAATCGGGATTATACCAGTGCATATTACGCCGAACTTTTAGACCGGTTACGGAATAAGAATCCATATATTGGTATTGGCACCGATTTGATTGTGGGTTTTCCCGGCGAGACCGGGGCGGATTTTGAGATAACCCGTAAATTTGTGGCCGAGCAGCGTTTCAGCAGAGTTCATGTTTTTCGTTATTCGCCACGACGCGGCACTCCGGCTGCGGATTTGCCGGATCGGGTTGCGCCGGCAGTGCAGGAGGAACGGAGTAGTGTGATTCAGACCCTCTCTGTCAGCTCCGGCGTAGAGTTCGCCCGGGGTTTTATCGGTCGGGAGGTACAGGTCTTATTCGAAGAATCTACAGACCGGGGTTGGTCGGGTTGGTCGGGTGAATACCTCCGAGTTACTGTCGAATCCGACCGGCAATTGAAGAATTGCCTGGTCAAGGTCTGTGCCACCGACCTATCCGGGAAAGATTTGGCAGGATGTATTCCGGAACAATGAAATATTTTGAAGGAATTTATAGAATCCTTGTCGAAACAAATATTTGTGAATGGGTGTTCGGTTATCTGGAAGGGATGAAAGGAAGAGGTAAATGTCTGATTGTTTGTTTTGTAAGATCGCTGGCCGTGAGATTCCCAGCCAAATCGTACTGGAAACTCCGGAGGTTTTGATCTTTAAAGATATTCATCCGGCCGCTCCCCTTCATTTGTTGGCGATTCCCAAGAAGCACGTCGATAATATCTGCGATCCGAGTCTACTTGATCAGGATATTCTTCGGAACATCGCTGCGGCCATCCAGGAAACAGCGGCAAAGTTGAATCTGAAAGAAAACGGTTTTCGGGTGGTAGTCAATTACGGTCACGATGCGGGTGAAGCTGTACCGCATTTGCATTTTCATATATTGGCCGGCCGTCAATTGGGTTGGCCGCCGGGCTGATTGTTGACAGCATTTCGCATATTGTAGTATAATATTATAATGTGATTAAGCTTTTGGATTAGTTTATCTTCAAACCGGACACTGCGGACGGGGTTGCGAGGTAGGCAAGCAGTGGAGGGGAGGGAAATATGTGGCTGAGGTTAAGATTGGTAAAAATGAGACTTTAGATAGCGCGTTGCGCCGTTTTAAGAGGCAGTGCCAGATGTCTGGCATTTTGGCCGAAGTTCGCAAGCGGGAGCATTACGAAAAGCCGAGTGTACGCAGGAAGAAAAAGTCAGAGGCAGCACGGAAACGTAAGTCCTCTTAAAAAAAGGCCCGTCGATGACGGGCCTTTTTTTGTCGGGTACCGCTCGTCCTGCACATGCCGTATTTGCTTTCATTTTTGGAATTCAGCTGTTTCTATAAATAGCGTATTCATCTTTAAACCGGAGGCGACTCCGGTTTTTTTTTACCCCGTCCTACATAATTCTTCCGGATAATTCTCGAAAATAACCGGTATTCCGTTTCATAAACCGACACGATATGATTCCAAGATATGGTATCTTAAAAAACAGTGGCTTACGCGAAACTATTGTTCTTTACTTGAATACTCTGTTTTGCGGGTCATGAATTGTGTGGTCGGGAGGGGGGCAACGTCATCGAATATCCGAATCAATCGGCCGGTCAGGGAAGAGAACAGATGCTCCGAATCTTTTGCCTGGGCGCTTTTCGGGTGCTCCGGCCCGGGGAACAAGAACCAATCGGTGTTGGAAGCAAGCATAAAATCTGGATGCTCTTTAAATATTTGCTGATCAACCGATGCCAGGCTGTTACCACCGAACGGATTATCGACTGTCTGTGGCATTCCTTAAAAGATCCCAGTGATACCGCAGCCCTACGGACCACGGTCTCCCGACTCAACTCATTGCTTGAACCGGATCGCTCCTCGTATGGCAAGGCAACTTATATCATTTGTCGAAAAGAATCCTGCTTCTTTAATCAGGAGGCTTCATGCTGGATAGATGCGGCATACTTTGAAGACCTTTTGCGGCAGGCCCATCAAATCGGGGCCAGTGATCGTACGGCAGGAATTGAGCGATACCGGCAAGCGCTTGAACTGTATCGAGGCGATTTCCTTAGTGAGGACACGGATGAGGAATGGACTATACTTACCCGGGAGTATTACCGGCGATTGTTTATGGAGGCTGTCCATGAGGCGGCGGGTTGGCTGTTTGAACTTGAGGAATATGAGCAAGCCCGGTTAATTCTGGAGCGGGCGGTGCGTTTTGACCCCTACAACGAAGAATCACAGGTTCTTTTGATCCGGATTTTCCTGCGGTTAGGGGAAATAGAAGCTGCAGCCGGTCATTACTCCCGGATCTCAACCATACTCTACCGGGAACTCGGCGTTCGGCCATCAATAAAATTGAAACAAGTTTACAAGGAGATTCAATCTCAAAGGACGGCAGGCTCCGAGATGCAATGGTTGGAAGAGACTTTGACCAGCCTCGAGAAGCCCAATGGTCCTTTTGTATGCGAACCAGAGTTCTTTTGGAATTTTTTACGTTTTGAACGCCGTCAGTTGGCGCGAAGCGGCGGCCAGTCCAGTTTGGTCATCCTGACGCTCGGTAGTTCAAACCAAGCCGCGGACAGGAGTGGAATAGAGATTATCGCAGGCCTGGTGGCGGTGATTTGCCAAAAACTAAGGAGATGCGATCTACTATGTCGGCTTGGCGCTTATCAATTGGCGATATTATTATTGTTTACCGATACGGCGGGTGGTCGGATTGTTATCAATCAAATCAGCGGGACCTTCTATAGTCAAGCGGGTCATTCGTCATATATTTTGGAAACTCGGGTAAAACCGGTGTTGCCATTATGACGAAGATTTGTTCCGGCCGTACAGTAACAAACCAGTAACAAGTCTCAGCTAAGATCGTAATAGGAAGGGCGCGATCCTATTTTGATATATTGGAGATTTTAGTATAAAAAGGGATTGCGGCGCATAGAATGACTACAGTTCGAAGCACGTCCGTTATTCCGGCGTGCCTTTCCGGTTTTCCGCCTTGGCATGGTCAAACGTAGTTCAATTTCTCCTAACCGGCGGAAGCGGAAAAAGATCCGGAGGGGGTGATCAGGGTCGGCCATTTGTCTTGTTCGTTGCATTAGACGTTTCAAGAGAGAGCAGGCCATGGGGAAAAACATGACCCAACCAGATGGGTGATCTTGGCAAATTAAAAACTTGAGGAGGAACCATTCGAATGAGAAAACTGATTCTTGTAATGATGGCTATCGGTTTGATCGTAGCCATGAGTGTTAGTGCTTTCGCCTACACCGAGCTACCGATTACCAGAGAAGCGGGTCATCCGGATGCTGATGGTCTGCAAATCGCTAAATCCGGCGATTTCCTGTATGTTAACCCATTCGCTGCCGTAAAGCTTGTAGGGATTACACCGGCTATTCTGGAAGGCGACGGTTACCATCTGGTATCCACCGGCAATGTCTCTTTCGCGCTGGCTTGCAACTCCCCGGTGAAATTGGTTGTCACCGCTTCCCAGTTCACTGCGAAAGATGACGTGCTGCATCCCAATCATTACCGCGGCGAGGGCGACAGCTACAATATCGTGACCCCGCTTTTGGCCAGCAGTGCAAACGGTACTTATGCAAACTCCGTGGTATTGACCAAACCGAACGACGGCGGCTCCTACCCCGGCCCGGCGGCTGCCAATTACGACGAATGGACCTATGAGAATCAAAAGGTGTATTTCCAGGTAACCGCTCCGGTTGACCGGCTTAACCCCTATACATTGAATAACATCGATGAACTTCACGCCGGTTGGTATACGGGCACCATCTACTTCACCGTCACCCAGAACGGCGAGGCTGGCGAAGGCACATTCGATATCATCGAACCGGTTGGCGGCCATCAGGATCTTCCCGACAACTTCTTCGACGATTATCAAGCTCAATAATCAAGATTTATTTGATTGGTCAGGCAGCGGGCTCTTGCGAGCCCGCTCCTGGCTGTAAGTCTATCGTTCCCTGGTGAAAGAAACGATAAAGGCAATTAAACAAGAGACCATTATACGAATCGAAACCGTAAAAACGGCTGTACCTTCCAGGATGAAGGGGTGGATTGATAAATGCGCAAAAAGTTAATCTTTATTGGACTTTTTTTGTTTATGCTGACGTTCGCGGCATCTAACCTTATGGCAATTGTCGTGGAGCCGCTCACCTTAAATTATAATATCAAACCGGGAGCGACTGCACGTTTCAAGATTACGATCAAACCCGAAGATAAATCAAGTAATCTCAAAGTATCTTTGTTTCGGGTGACACAACGCCCCGATGGAGGGACCGACTTTCTGCCGGCGGATCCCGAAACCTATCCTCCATCCGGTTGGGTCAGCTTCCCGCCTACGGCGAAAGTTAACCCCGGGGCGAATACAGAGCTTTCCGGAACCATCAAGGTTCCCTTCGGATCTAAGGGGACTCACAATATGATGTTAATGATCGAATCGGATCAGGATAAAAAGACGGTCCAGGGATTGACGATCATGCTTCGCTATGGGGTTGCCATCAACGTGCGGGTTGATGGGCCACCAATCCGCGCTACCGCTGAACTGACACGATTTGGAATGGCCAAGACCAAAAAAGGTTTGCCCTTAGTTATGGCTGAGATCAAAAATACTTCTGCCGTTGACTATCCGACCAGTGCCACGGCGACCATTCGCAACAGTCAGAAACAATTGATCGAGCGTATAGAACTCCGACCCCAAAGTTATTGGGAGTCCGGGGGCAGCGAACCGGTTATGTACCCTGAGAGTCAGTTGACTTATTTGGGCCCTATTAACCAATATTTGGCGCCCGGAGAGTATGAGGTCAGACTGTTTTATCGTTACGGCGATCGGGGCCAGATACTTCAGGCCAAGACAATCAAGATTCGGGAAGGGGATTACTCATTTCCTGCAACGAAGATGCAGAGCTTAGCGGTGAGTCCGGGAGAACTCTCTTTTGAAGGCAAACCGAATGCTGTATCCATCAAAGCGTTTAAACTGCAAAACCGGACCGGTGAGAAGGTACAAGTGGCAATCGAACCCGCAGAGATTGAAGCGAATTATGCATACTCGATCTTTGCCAACACTCAGGTGGAATTGAAGGGTGATACCCGGTTTACATTAGAACCGAAACAAATGGCCGTCAAGATAGTCAGTGTCAGATTTCCTAAGGATGCTCCGCCCCAGGGGAATTATGGAGCTTATCTGGTTAAGGTCTATTCTGTGGCTGCAAAGCCCGTTTTGATCGCTACAGAACAGATCCGTTTGGCCGCTGAGGTGAATGGCGCCAAAAAGCCGGGGCTGACGGTAACCAGCATCTCCGGAGATCGGAATGACACCAGCTGTCTGATAGCGGCAGTCATCAAAAATACCGGGAATATTCAGGTAACTCCGGGGGTAAATTTGGTTCTGAGGGATAAAGAGCAAAAAATGGTCGGTAGGATCGCGCTTGTCAGTGAAAATGAAGGTGAAGCGTCTATTTTACCGAATAAAAAGGCCACTGTCACCGGAGTGTTAAGGAATATTCCACCCGGTAAATATCATGCCGAAGTACAATTAACATCCGGGAGCGATGATTTGGGAACCGCCGATCTCGAACTGGAGATTAAGTGATGTTATGTGCCGATATATCGGCTGATCATCGAAACCACGCCGTCGTTCCAAAATAGAGAAGGAGTAGGAGGTACCACGATGCGGGTTGGAAGGTTAAGGAGTTTCAAGCCTTTTTGGCTGTTATTGTTGCTAATGTCCTGTAGTATACTCGCCTGCACGGTTGCAGCCGAAGAAGCCGGAGTCGATCAATCTCAGCCGTTGGTCACGGCGACCTTCTTTGAGACCGATCTCCGGGAAGCGCTGCATGAAATCGCGATTCAAACCGGGATCAATATGACTGTCGATGAAAATGTCCGGGGAGTCGTTACCTTGGAGCTAAAGGGTGTACCGTTTGAAAAAGCCTTGAAGATGATCTTAATCAGCGGTGGTTTTAGTTTTCGTAAAGTCGACGACTTTTATGTGATCGGCTGGGCCGACCCACGGAATCCGGGTTTTGCGGGACTATCCGAGAGCCAGGTTTACTACTTCAAAAATATCAGCGTTGATTCGGCCAAGGCGCTCTTACCCGAGTTCTACAAACCTTATGTGAAATTCGGGATCGGTGACAAAGAACGCCAGGATGTGGCGATGGTCAGCGCGCCCCCGGATCTGCTTCAGGCGATTCTGGCAGATCTCAAAAAAATGGATGGCAATAGGGAACAGATCAAAATCAGAGCGCTGGTCACCGAGGTTTCCAATGAGGTCTTAAAAGAATGGGGTATGGATTTACTAAAAATCGATTTCAACGCCGTGAAAGGATCAGGCCTGGAATTACTGCAGCTGAATATTCCCGAGGGTACGATCAGCGGTTCCGGTCGGGTTGACTTTGGAAAATTTGAGACCATCATCAAAGCTTTAGCCAATGAGAAGAAAGCAGTTATTCACGCGGATCCGGTATTGCTCGTCACCGAAGGGGAAAGCGGTGAGCTTTTTATCGGCGAAAAACGGACGCTGATCTTACATTCTCAAGGTACCAGCTCCACCACTTCCAGTACGGAAAACGTTGAAGCCGGAACGGCTCTCAAAGTCACACCCCGTCTCTTTGACGGCCAGATTGAGCTGGCGGTTTTGGAGCGAATCAGCGGTTTCGATAATAGTACTACGGAAGAAATTACCGTC
>DASVMB010000482.1:0-3452 GCA_036384575.1 Bacillota bacterium | reverse complement strand
TCTCCTCCAGGATCCAGTTCGGTTTCAAATCCGGCGCAACTGGCTCCGGATCCGGAATCCAGTGTAAAACCAACGGTTGAAACCCTTCGGGGTTAGTTGCAACACCCGGGTTCAACGCCTCTTCGACTGCAGTGTTGATCGTAACCGGTGTGGCGGAATCGAGCCGGGTCACCTTTTGCGCAGTTCGGTCCCAGCGGTATAGGCCATGCCCGAAGCCGGCCGCGAAATAGATTACCCCGGGCTCTTCCGGAGAATATACGATTCCGGCGATCTCCTCCCAAAAGCCGGCTCCCTGATATAGAAAACGCAGGCGGGGGGTGATTGAACTCCAGCTCTGACCTAGATTGATGCTTTCATAGATTCCGGCAAAGGCGGTTCCAATGAGCATATGTACTTTCGTTGCGACGGTCGTAAGCGCCACGGAAGTCAAGTATGTGCCGCCCGAGATCGGGGCATGCAGTGGAATCTCCCGCCAGCTCTCGCCGCCGTTCTCGGAGAAATACAGCCGGGTAGAGGTGGTGACCGCCACCTTTAACGGATCCAGCGGATCGACTCCCAAAGCGGTCAACGGCCGGGGACGCGGCTCCTTAAAAGGATAAACATTCTTCTGAGGTAAACCCTGATTTCTCTCTACCCAGCCACGGCCGTCCGTCGAAACCATAAATCCGTGCGCGGCCGATATCCCGTAATAAAGATTGGTACCGGTCTTAAAATATCGATCCGGCATGGGGCTGATGATTACAGCCCCGGCTCCGGCTTGAATAACTTCGGTTTGGACCGGGGTTATAATGCCGCTTGCCAGGACTAACAGACAAATAAAGCCGAGATTAATCAAGAATTTTGATTTCATAGGGATCTTCCTTCCACTGGGAATCAACTTGCAACCGGTGGCCCCGGCTAACGAAAACCGTTTATTAAAACAATTTTCCCGGGTATGATCATGGTCAGCACGTTACCGGGAGAGGCCTTGGATGAGGACTATACCAAAAAGCGGCTTCCAAAAAAGCCGCTTAATTTACCATATAAAGTGTAAAATCCGGACACTCAGTCGGAATCGTAATGAACTAGGCTCAGCACATCGTACCCCTTGAGCTTCTCCCGCCCTTTCAGCGGATCCAACTCAATAATGAAGGCAAATCCGATGATCTCGCCTTTGAGTTTCTTTACCAGTTCCGCAGTAGCGGAGATCGTCCCGCCGGTTGCCAGAAGATCGTCTACGATAACTACCCGTTGCCCGGGCTTAATGGCGTCCAGGTGAATCTCCAGGGAGTCCTGACCGTACTCCAGATCGTAAGATACTTTCGCAACTGCGGCCGGCAGTTTGCCGGGCTTACGGACCAAAACGAAACCGCATCCCAATTTGTAGGCCAGGGGCGCACCAAGAAGGAAGCCCCGCGATTCGGCGCCTACGATCAGATCCGGCTTCGTTGGCCCAAAATGTTCGGCAAACGCATCGACCACTTGGCGAAGAGCCGCACCGTCCTTCAACAAAGTGGTGATATCTTTAAAGCTAATGCCCGGTCTCGGAAAATCAGGGACCTCCCGAATCAAAGGTTTTAAATCCATGGTGATAGCGCCTCACTTTATCATAGATATTAAAGACTCTCAAGCCATTCCTTGGCACGAGCCAACTGCGCTGTTACTTGGGCAAAGGAGGTCCCTCCGTAAGAGGAACGCGCCTCAACCACCCGTTTCATCTCAAGGACCTGGTAAACATCTCCGGAAATTAAACCGGATGCGGACTGTAATTCCGGGAGCGTCAGTTCCTCCAGGCGCTTACCCGTATTGATACAATGTTTTACCAGTTTCCCAACGACCTCGTGGGCAGCGCGAAATGGCATTCCCTTTTTGGCAAGGTAATCGGCTAAATCGGTGGCGTTTAAAAAACCATCCCGGGTTGCGGCAAGCATCCTCTCCCGCTTGAAAACGAGCGTCGCCAGCATCGGTGTAAAGATGGAAAGGGCCCCTTTGACCGTATCGGCCGCATCAAACAACGCTTCTTTATCTTCCTGCATATCTTTGTTGTATGCAAGCGGCAGCCCTTTCATCACCGTGAGCAACGTGATCAGATCCCCATAAACACGTCCCGTCTTGCCCCGGACCAATTCGGCCACATCGGGATTCTTTTTCTGCGGCATGATGCTCGACCCGGTGCTGTAGGAGTCGTCCATATCCACGAAACCAAATTCCATAGTGGACCAGAGGACCAACTCCTCACAAAAACGTGATAGGTGCATCATGACCAACGAAACGTCAAATATGAATTCGGCCACGAAATCCCGGTCGCTGACGGCATCCAGGCTATTGAGAACCACGCCGGCGAGCCCCAATTCCGTTGCGACCTGCTCCCGATTAATGGGAAAACCGGTTCCAGCCAAAGCCCCGGCTCCTAGCGGCGAGACCGCGGTTCTTCCGGAACAATCACCCAACCGCTCCAGATCGCGCCGGAACATCTCGAAATAGGCCAGGAGATGGTGGGCCAGAAGCACCGGTTGCGCCCTTTGCAAATGGGTATAACCGGGCAGGATAGTCTCCCGTTCTCTCTCCGCGAGTTGCACCAGGGTTCGGGCGAGTTCAATCAAAAGGCTCCGGATGGACCGGATCTCCTTTAACTGATACAACCGGGCATCCAGCGCCACCTGATCGTTGCGACTCCGGGCGGTATGAAGTTTCTTGCCGAGGTCACCGATCTCCGCGATGAGTAACTTCTCGACATTCATATGAATATCTTCGGCCTTGGGATCCCACACAATCTCTCCGGCAAGAACTCTCTCCAAGATTTTATGCAACCCAAGGATGATGGTTTCAGCTTCGGCGGGGGTGATAATTCCGGTAGCCCCGAGCATCCGGGCATGAGCGATGCTTCCCCCAATATCCTCTTCGGCCATCCTATAGTCGAAATGGATCGAGGAATGAAAATCGTCCATCAAGGCAGCGGTCTCTTTTTGAAAACGTCCGCCCCAGGCTTTCATAAAGCGCCTCCTGATAAGTTAGATTGGAACCGGCATCTATTCATTATTCCAAAAAAAACGAATAAAGCCACCCTCTCGCAGTCCATTAAAGGAACGCGAGCAGGAAGCATCATATTGATTGACGACAGATTATTCCACAAAAATAGGGAAAACCCTTCTTTTTTACCTAACCCCCATTCCCTTCCCTCATTCTGTTGGTATGCATCCGGGACAGGGAAGGGGGTTGATCGGGTCCATAAGTATTATACTCACATTCTGAACCGATTGAGTCGCATTTTCACCTATTTCAATACAACCTCCAATTCAATTTCATCCCGAATCGGTATGCCGTCGATTCCCCTCAATGGAATCTCCGGCTTCAGCTTTCTTGATTGGGCAATGGCATCCCGGTGTAGGGCAACCAAAACGAAACCCCGCAACTGGTAGAAACGGATCGCCGCCAGATTGTCATTGGTGGTGATCAGCCAGAGCCGTTGGCAC
>DASVMB010000481.1:0-4650 GCA_036384575.1 Bacillota bacterium | reverse complement strand
TTCGTTCTACCAGATGGAGGTCATATCCGGCGTTCTTCGTCAAAAGGATGAGTTCACGATCCTCCGGATAGTGAGGCGCCGGCTCAAGTGGCAGACCCAGCATTCCAAAGAACCCGTGGATGTAACTTTCAGAACCCCCGTGAGAATCAAACGGTTTGTAACAGGCGATTCCTTCCGGTTTACCGAGTTCCCCCAGAAAGCTATCGGCAGTTTCCAGGACATACCCGGCAATGGGAACGACGATCCGATCGCGCCTAAAGAGTAATCCGGCGCAGAAAAAAGTGACTTCCCTGGCTTTGGCAAAGAGGGTCAGATAACACTGTTCGGCATAGGAATTCAGATTATACTGGCAGTCGAAGCTGTCGAACCAACCACCCCCGTTTTTGCCGGGTTTGACGCTCTCCAGGTACCGCATGATGAAATAGCTCTGGTAACGCTGGAGATTTTGTTGGGTAGTATCAGGGTCGCGGGTTTCGGTGCCGGTATAAATCCCGTCAAAAATCCTTGATTCGTCCTCCAGGTTATAACCGGTGCTTTGGTAATCTTCATACCAGTTGGGATACTTGATGATCACCCTGACATTGGGGTTGACCCGTTTTGCCGTAGCCAGCACGATCTCTTCGGCCACCTGTTTTAAAAGAGCCGTGCGAAACTGGGGCCAACTCCGCTCGCCCTTGGCCCGGATGCATGATTCGCATTTACAATTGGTAAAGAAGAAATCGTCCAGGATGATCTCGTCGAAAAACGCTGCAGTGAACTCCACCACCTGCCGGAGCAGGTTACAATCTTCTTCGTTCGTATAGCAAAAGGTCTTAAACTCACCCAGACCTGCCTTGGTGGTGGTAAAACCACCCGAGGTCCGGATGTTTTTTTGAATGAAGTACTCCTTGACATGAAGTAATTTGTCGCGGTCAATCCAATGGTCGCTGCGGAATGTCTCCAAATAAACCTTGCCCAGTTGGATATGTTTTAGGATAAAGGCCAATTCCTGGTTGGGATCGGCAAGCTGTGCGAACTTCTCCACATCGTTTACTGTGAAATAGATTGCCGCGTCAAAATTGGTGTAACCCATATTCCAAGCGTCCTCCTTTTCCGCAATGATTATGGTTTTTATTATAATCCGGCATTGATGGAGGATCTCGCCGTGGATTGCGAAAGGCTACTCGGATTTTGCTGTTTTTCGATTTTATAAGACATGTTTTAAATAGGCTTAATAAAGAAAAAGATCGGTATTTTGATATTACGATAAGAATAGCAATATGCCGGAGTTCGACTGGCAGCCGTAAAATTGCAGGAAGAATGGGATTGGAATGGTTGGACGGGGACGCAATTTGAGTGAAGCGGCTGATTGTTCTGTACCGGGGCGGGTATTACTTGGCAAGGAGCCCTTTTATGTATGAGGTAGGGGAACAACCTTTTAACTGGCGAAACACCCGGTTAAAACTCTGAATACTCTCAAAACCCGACTTGAAAGCAATTTCCGTAATGGGATCCGTGGTTGCGGTCAGATACCTAACAGCCTTGGCAATCCGGTAATGGTTCAGGTACATGATGAATGTCATACCGGTGGCTTCCTTGAAAAAACGCGTGAAATGGTAAATACTGAAATTGGCGGCTGCCGCGACCTCTGTGAGAGAGATCCTTTGGGTATAATGCTCCTCCACATACCGGAAGACCTGCTCCAGTCGTTCCAAACGTTTCAAATGTTTGTTCTGGGCCACGGAAGAATAAGGAACCATCGGGACCTGACGCAGCAGGATCACAACCAGATCATAGAGCCGTGCTTTGATGGCTAATTCATGACCTTCACGATGACGGATGTACTCTTCCTTTATCCGAAGAATCTGCCGTTCCAATCCCCGGTGCGGATGGGATCTTTCATCTATGCTCCGAATGAGCGGATTGGAAAACTTTTGTTCCCGCATCCGGGCGGCGAAGGATTCAAAGATCGCCAATTCGAACTGGATAATCACCCGTTTGCTCTTTTTCGGCGGATTGATGAAGAAATGGACTTCCCCCGGGCCGATCAAAAAGATGTCCCGGGGTTTTAGCGTATAGACTTCATGATTCAAACCAATTACCAGGTCCTCATCAAGCACGTAAATGATTTCCAGCTCCTCATGCCAGTGGGGAGGGAACTCCGGGATATCGGTGATGATCAATTGAAAGGGGGATGTTTCATCCGTTAAATTCTTTTGATGCCAAGCCTCCACGAGTTCTGCCCCCACTGGTAAAGTTTAGACTTCGCGATCGAATCATGCAAAATCAGAACCCGAGATTAATTCACCCTTCGGGTATGGTAATCCTTCCTTCAACAAATTTTCCTTTATTCCCAAAGCGCTTATTTAGATTATTATTTCAAGCTCTTATGGATCTTTAATCGAAGTAAATATTTCAGCCGAAATCCGACATTGTTATATTTGTTTAGGATACAAAGTAAGTATTTGATGGATATAACAGGCAATTTCAATAGTAAAAAAAATCAAATGATCCAGAAGGAATATTAGTTTGTTCGGAGAATAAATAAAGTAAAATTACAGTTTACGGTTACTGTCCAGCCGGCGTTATTACATACTTGTTCTTTACTGTAATCAAAATTGTCTGCTGTTGGAGGGGTAAAATGTATCCGAAAATTGGGACGCCACAGTTTATGAAATCAATGAACCGCGCAACGATAATAGATACATTAGTTAAAAAAAGTCCGATATCGCAAACCCAAATCTGTGATATTACCGGCCTGAGCAGAGCGACAGTATCCACAATTATTAATGAGTTAAAGCAAGAACAACTGGTGATTGAAGTAAGCAAAGAGTTATCCAAAGGAGGGCGCAGGCAGGTTTTGCTAAAACTAGATGAGAATGCGGGTTATGTAGTGGGAATTGACTTAGGCGGTACGAAAATGGTCGGCGCGGTTACCGATTTAAACGGCAAATTCATCGTCAAGATGCGCTGGCCGACCCAGGCCAACGAAGGACCGGAAGCAATTTTGGAAACTTTGATCCGTTTCATTAAAGCGTTGATTAGTAAAGCTGGAGTGGATTTTGAAAAAGTAAGAGGCGTCGGAGTTGGAGTTCCTGGAGTTGTGCGGCCCAACGGTATTGTGGAATGGGCGCCCAATCTTAAATGGCGTAATCTTGATTTAACTTCGAAACTCAGTGAAGCCATCCAGAGGCCGGTATTCATCGAAAATGATGTGAATCTATTGGCGTTGGGTGAGTATTGGTATGGAGCGGCTCAAGGAGCTCAATGCCTTGCCTGCCTCGCTGTAGGCACGGGTATTGGTGCCGGAATCGTCATCAACGGAAATCTTTTTACCGGCACCCATCAGGCTGCGGGAGAAATCTGCAACCTGTTGGTTGATCGTTCATACCTGGCTAAGGACTTTAGCCAATATGGCTGCCTGGAAACGTTGGCCAGCGGTCCGGCAATTGCCAGCCAATTCGCCTCAGCGATGAAAAACACTGGAAATAAGGATAATGAAACCACGGATGTATTAGAGCGGGAATCCGCCGAATCCAGTTTAACAGGGGCTGAATTGGTCTTTAAAGAAGCCGGTCAAAACAATCCCATCGCCCAAGAGATCGTCGAGGAATTTTCTCAGAACATCGCAATGGCCATCATTGCTTTGACTACTGTCCTGGACCCGGATCTTATCATACTTGGCGGGGGAGTATCCCAAAACGCCGGGCTTTTTCGGGATAGAATATTGGAGCTTTGTTCCCCGGTAGTCCAGGTAATGCCTAGGATTGAAGTCTCTCAACTTGGGGTGGACGCCGGGGTAATGGGCGCGGTTGCCCTTACATTACACAATACCAGTGAAAAGCCCTGGGAATAATGATTTTTTCCAAGACGGCTAGACCTAAGCCATTAAGGGGGATAACGATGAGTGTCATGAAAAGTCAAGCGAGCGGCGGGACGATTGCATCCAAAAACGCCGGGCATTCGTGGAATCAATTGTTAAGGTCCTATGGTTTGTTGGGTGTATTTGCTTTGATGTTTATGATCCTTTTTATCTTCTCACCGAACTTTCGAAATCCGCAAAATATGTTGAATCTCCTCCAGCAGAACGCGGTAAACGGCATCATAGCATGCGGTATGACGCTGATGATCATTACCGGTGGATTTGATCTCTCCGTGGGGGCAACCGCTGCACTATCCGGAGTAGTTGCCGCTTCTGTTTTCTTACAAGTAAGCATTCCTGCAGGTATCTGTGCTGCTCTGCTCGCTTCACTTCTGGTCGGATTATGCAACGGTTTATTGATAGCGAAAGTCCGAATTAGCGCTTTTGTGGCCACCTTGGGCACACAGATTATTACCCGGGGAATCTTGTACATTACTACCAATGCGACACCGATTTATGGCCTACCGAGTTCGTACATGAGGGTCGGGTTGGGCAGTATCGGCCCCTTTCCAATCGCCACCAGTATCTTTTTCCTGGTAGTTGTCGCTACACATATTTTATTGCGTTATATGCCGTTTGGACAACATCTGCTCGCCACCGGGGGGAATGAAGAAGCTTCAAGACTTTCAGGAATTGATGTTGATCGGGTTAAAATTATCGTTTATAGCCTGGGTGGGTTATTGGCCGGTCTAGGAGGCTTGATTTTACTTGGTCAAACCAACACCGGCCAACCAGCTGCGGCTAATGGA
>DASVMB010000480.1:0-6202 GCA_036384575.1 Bacillota bacterium | reverse complement strand
GGAAGTTTGAAGGGTGAGGTGTGAAGTTTGAAAAGAGATAGGGGAAAAATGCGTGGGCTTGCTCGTTTATCGACGTGTTTTTCAGAGATAACTTGCCCAAATTAACCCAGGGGGGCGCGTGTGCATTGCACACGAACCATCTTGTAGCCGGGGCGTTCACGGCCCGGTTGGGTTCGAAGGAATCAAACATGTCAATAAAAAATTAGGTCTTGAAAAAGGACTGAAAATGGGTTATTTCCAAGTGGCGACGCCGATCTATTTAGTAAAAGCTTAAGAATCATCCCTGCCGACAGGAGGCGGCGCGAACAATGTTCGCGAACCCACCCTCCTGCACCTCCAGGTCCAAGGGATTGGACCGGCAATCCCACGTATGCTTGCATCGCGAGGAACCCACCGGCCACCTCACCCCTTTTCTCCCCTCTCCTACTAAAAAGCAAGCAGGAGAGGGGAAACATGTTCTGTCGAAGTTGCCAACCTCACCCCTTTATTCCCCTCTCCCACGAAAACACTGGGAGAGGGGAGAATTGCTATGTCACGACGCCTATTTTGGGTGAGGCCCCCGGTACCCCCCCTTATCCCCGCCCATCCATAGCCGGGGAGGTGAACCCTAGAATGTTAAATTATTACGCCTATTGGCCTGCGACCTCGTGTCTCCGGCCTCTATGGTAGTCCTCTCTCCTCGACGGCGCGGCTTGTAAACAAGCCGAGTGATTCATCCAAGAATCGAAGCCGCGCCACCAACATCCGTGTTGGTGGTTTTTGGCTTTCAAAGGAGTTTTTTGAAAGGGTATGATATTAAATCTTTGAAACTTAGAGATTGTCTATATGATATAGCCCCGAAATGGTCAACAGGGAGGTTGACCACGCGGTTTCGATTTAGGATATATCACAACCGTCGGCCGTCAGAATTACCCAAGAAGACGGCTACATGGAGGTAGGCGTCTGTATAATCGCGCAGCACTCCGACGGCGTTCAAGGAGGAATGCCGATATCAGGGGGCATCCGGGGGCCAGGTCCCCGGACGGCGGGATTCCTCGCGATGCATAACATCCTTGTGATGTTATGCATCGCGCAGGTGTTCCGTAACACCCTTTGGCCCTAGGAGGTGCGGGGGAGTTGGCTCGCGAACATTGTTCGCGCCGTCCCCCGTCGAGATCGGAGTCGACTTCTATATTGCCATCACCATTGCAGAAAATTGCTCGGATTAATTCATAGGCTTCCATCTTCACTGTATTTTAATATTTCGTCATATCATTGGTTTTATCTTGAATGAGATAGTCAAAACTCCAGGAATTTAAATAAAAATCTTTGCCGTGGGTGCTTGCTTCATCATAACCGGAAATCGTAATCAGATTGAAACCAATCTCTGGCTTTTTGATTTGGTAAGTGAAATTACCATTGGCATCCGGATATAAGTCCGCGTTATCATTCCCGACTTGGATATGGACCTTGGGTAGCTTGAGGCCGGCTAAACGAAATTCAATAACCGGACATTCCGCAACAATCGAGGTGTCAATCGGCGAAGTGATCTCAAGGGGTAAAGGTTTTGTATGAAAGAAACTCTCCAAACCGGCTGTTGAAATTTGACGATTCACAATCAACCGTTTTAAGCGCATCGGGTTTTCATGAAGAAAGTTGGTACCGCCATTAATCGTAAATATTCCCTCGTATCCTGCCTCAATCGATTTTGATTCAATAAGCCGGTTAAATCGTCCAAAGGGATAAGCCAGTAATTTTACTTTGATATTCAAATGATTCTCTAATATTGTTTTGGAATCTTTTAATTGATGGTTAAGCCATTGCAGATATTTCGGATCTGTGATATTGGTATGAGCTCTAACTAAAAACGGATGATATAAAGTATGACATTCAATATCCATACCCGCTTGCACCATTTCCTGAAGCTCCGGCCAAGTGATATATTTTTTACTTTCTTTATTCAAAACCGCACTGGGGTATACAAAAAAGGTCGCTTTTAAGCCCAGTTTTTTCAGGATTGGAAAAACATTTTGATAATGACTTTTACATCCATCATCAAAAGTAATAACCACTGGTTTGTCAGGAAGAAGTTGGGGGGATTTTTGCAAACTTATAAATTGTAGGGCTGTTATTGGGTGATAGCCATGGTCCTGCATAAATCGTAACTGTTTTTCGAGAGTTTCCGGGGTAATATCATAGATATTATTAGCATTTGGAATTACACGGTGGTAGCATAGAATTGGAATGATGACATTTTTAGTTACCGGGGCGGTAGTTTTTTCTGACGTAGCATATAAACTGGGCATAAAAAAAATTACCAGCAGGGGTAATAAATATTTTAGCTTTAAATTAAATTTTATCATAGCTGTGCCTCGTGTTTGATAGAATAGTTTATGCTAATAAAGGATAGTTCATATTTTATAAATTTGCAACCGGGATTCACCAGTTTTAATAAATTTAATGCCAGGTGGGGTCATAAAATAGATGAACTACTTTCAAATGATTGGCGATACCATCGCATACATCGAAACTCATCTCGACCAAAATATGACCGTTGATGAATTAGCCTCCCGCCACCACATCTCCAAGTTTTACTTCACCCGCATTTTCAAGGCCGTCACCAGGAAAAACGTCAAAGAATATATCGATGGCCGCAGAATGGCTGAGGCCGCTCAAAAACTGAGAAAGAATTCCGCTAGGATTATCGATGTGGCG
The DNA here is from genome assembly GCA_036384575.1 of Bacillota bacterium. GTDB lineage: Bacteria > Bacillota > UBA4882 > UBA8346 > UBA8346 > DASVMB01. Next base: position 3,508 of record DASVMB010000480.1, on the reverse strand, counting down.
CTCGAGTATGGTTTTGAATCTCATGAAGCCTTCACCAGGAAATTTAAAAATCTATATGGCATCACCCCCGGCGAGTATAAAAAATCCCCGCGAGAGCTACCAACCTGTGAGCGGATTGAAGTGGTGGAGCGGCAGTTTAAAAACCTCCACCGGGACCTGATTGTCGACTTTCAGATTGAGAGTCCGGGGACCATCCAATTGACTGGCAAACATATCCGGTTCAATCCGGATAACCCCGCTGAACTGCCGAAAGTAAAGGCCTTTTTCAACCAATTCATCGCCCGTTACATCGCAGCCAAGGGAATTGACAGAATCTATAATGTGACCGGAGGTGAAGCCGCTCCTGGTGAAACCATCGATTATTTTGCCGGGTATCAACCGCAAGATCAAGAGACTCACCAAAGCTATCGTATTGGGCTTACCCCGCTGACCTTGGAAGCCTCCGATTATGCGGTTTTTCGCTATAAAAATACCATGGAAGGCATCCATCGCCTGGTGGCTTCCGATGTTTGGAAGGCGATTCTACTGTCGGACCTTACGTTGAATCAGATCGGGATTCATTTTTTCGAACTTTACGAGCGGGGGTACGATCAAACCAACGAGTTTCAGCTGTATGTTCCCATTAAATCATAAAATACTGCAAAAATGGTCAAGTCCGCTTTTCCCGTAGATGGTATGCTTGGTGAAGAAATCCGCGCGTGCGCGGCAAGCTACCGCAAGGAAAGAGGATGATTATGAATAAACGAATTGACCGTGAAGTACCAGAAACCCCGCAAGACCCTCAAACCATCAAACAACAGCAGTATGCCAACGCCGGTAAATTTAACGCCCGCATCCAACTTCACGCAGAGTGCGCCACCAACAAGTATCCTTGGCCGCTGTGGATCTTTGATCAGTTGGAGAAGAGGCCAAATCAAAAAATCCTGGAACTGGGTTGCGGAACCGGACTGCTTTGGCAGGTCAACGGCACACGGATTCCTTGGGATTGGGAGATCACCGTCTCCGACTTTTCGGGGGGGATGTTAGCCCAAACCCGGCAAAATCTCCAATCTTTAAAAACTCAATTTCAATATGAACTGGTCGATGCCGAGAACATTCCTTTTCCGGAGAATCATTTTGACATCGTCATCGCGAATCATATGTTATACCATGTTCCCGATTTACCTAAGGCATTGTCCGAAATCTCCCGAGTCCTGAAGAGCGATGGCACCCTTTACGCCAGTACCATTGGCGCCAATAACATGCGCGAGCTGAAACAATTGCTTTACGGGTTTCTACAAAATCACAATTATGAAGCAGCCGTCGGATCGGTTGAAAAGAATTTTTCCCTGGATAACGGCAAAGATCATTTACATCAGTATTTTCAGGATATTCGGATAGTCAGGTATGAGAATGCCTTGAATATTACCAACCCGGATTTGCTGGTGAATTATGTTACTTCGTGTAACGGATTGAAACCTGGAGTCGAAGTGCTCGCGGAAAATAGTGTTGAAAAGTTCCGGGGATATGTGGAGAACCTGATCAACGTCAATGGACGGATTCTTGTTGCGACGGAGTCGGGGATGTTTATTTGTAAACAGAGAGGGTAATGGGAGAGTCTGGTATATAATACCGGTGAGATGAGAAAAGCGGTTTCGATTCCGGATGAAATTCGACTTTCCACAAACTGCGCCGTCGGCATACATGATTTTCCAAGAAGACGGACGCGTGCGGGTGGGCACGTGCTGTAGTCGTCTGTACAATCTATGATTTACAATGTAAAATATAAATAATAATAATATAGATCTGAAAGTACGGAGCGGAGATTGAGGTGATCAAAATGACCGGCTTGACAGCTAAGTCAAAAGATGAGCTTGATCTGATCTTAAATGAATTCGTGGATAAAGTAACTCCGTTATTTGGGGATAAGCTGAAAAAAGTAGTTCTTTTCGGTTCCTATGCTAGAGGCGATTATGACGGGGAATCGGATATCGATGTGATGTTGATGTTAAATGAAGATGAAATAGTTTTAAAAAAATATTCCGATCAAATTACCGACATTGTCGTTGAGCTTGACCTAAAATATAATGTGGTTTTGGCAACGATACTTCAGAGTGAAAAGAAATTCGGCAAATACCAGCACGCCATGCCGTTTTACTCAAGTGTTGCCAGTGAAGGGGTGGTTTTATATGACTCACGAGCAACTTGACATCTCTCGGTATAGGCTTGGGTGCGCGAAAGAGGATCTGGATGCATGTCGTATTACATTAGAACATAATAAGTTGAAAAATTCAATAAATCGGGCATATTACTCCATTTTTCATGCAATCAGAGCTGTCAATGCTTTGGAGGGCTTTGATTCCAAAAGACATTCCGGAGTAATTGCTTATTTTAATCAGCATTTCGTTAAGACAGGTATATTTGAGATAGGCTGTTCTAAAATAATCGAAAATGCGTTTCGAATAAGAAGTAACGCCGATTATGAGGATTTTTACATAGTTAGCACTGATGAGGCCAAGGAACAACTTCAAAATGCCGAAGTTTTTGTCAATGCTGTAGAAACTTATTTAAAAGAAGTTTGGGAGCAAATGAAGAATGAATAGTGGTCGTTTGTTGGAAGTAACGAACTGCTCGATGCCATGATAACTACAGCATATGAGGGACCGCTTGAGAAATGTTTTTATACAGTAATTGCAAACGGATGAACGAGGATGAACCGCCTTGCCATCAGATATGAAAAATCTCCAACCCCCCTGGATTCAATCTCTCCTTCGTGAACTCGCCGCCATCGACTTCCTTGCCGACGATCAGGAACTGCTATGCTCTACTGTTTGCGAGTCAACTATTTCCGATGCGGAGTATTTGGATATACCCGACCTGGAGGACGAGGACGATTTTGCAGTTGAGCTCGGCAAACTCATCAACCAATATTGGCACGGAACCAAACGCCAACTCTGCTCGGACGCGCTACTCCTCGAGAACACCTTCTACAAGATCCAATCCGGCCGGCGCCAGCCGGGCCGCGACACCATCATCTGCCTCGCCCTTACCCTGCATTTGACCCCCGAAGAGACCCAACACTTACTGGGTTATTTGGGTTACGGCCTAAGCTCCAACATCAAACGGGATTACATCATCCTTCGCTGCCTCGAACTGAAGAAAAAACCTTTGGAAGTCAACCTGGTACTCGAAACCTCCGGCCTCCGCCTCCTGGGAATGGAAAACTGAACTTTTTGTTAATCTGTACCCCAATACATCTAAACGTTCTCCCCTGCTGCCTTAATCCCTCCAAAGCATATGGGTGCACGTCCAACGGACGTGACTCCTCTCCGAACGGGGAGGAGTCGCGTACTTTGTACGCGCCAAAGAGGTGGGGTCTGGACTTCCTGTCCATACATTCACCCCTTCCCCGGCGTTATGATGGACATAGCAAACGCGGAGGGAGCTGAATGTCATGAAAACATCCTCAATGAAGGATAATCAAGATCTATACCTGGTGGTTTATAACGACGGGTTCGGCTTGGTTTCT
>DASVMB010000479.1:0-5269 GCA_036384575.1 Bacillota bacterium | reverse complement strand
TTCCTTTCAAACGCTTGAAATCCGCTTCCCAAGCATCTAGAGAGGGATAGATCTCCGCCAGATTCCATTGAAAGGCAACAGGAATCTCCTCTCTACGGGGGAGGTGTTTAGTATCCGTGGGATTCATCTTGAATTTCCTCCTTTTTTTACCTATCGGTTGCATAATATTCTATCCTAAAATACGTTATCCTTTCGTATCTTTTAAAATTATCCCCTAAACGCACCGCCGTAATCAAATGTATCCCTAATTTTGAGGCATACGGAGTCCCGCTTTACTTATGGCCTCAAATCCGATATGATTTACTTTAATCATGTTATCCGAAAGGATTCAGCCATGCCTAAAGTGATCTGCGTATACAGCTCATCCAGCTGCAAGATCGATCCGGTTTATTTTGAGGCAGCAGCCGATCTGGGAAGGGAGATTGCACTTCGCGGGGATGTGCTGCTTTATGGCGGCGGTGTCAACGGCCTGATGGGAGCCGTAGCTCAAAGTGTTCATCAATATCATGGCCGGGTTATCGGGATTATTCCCGAGGCGCTAAACCTCGATGGAGTAGTTTATAGCCATTGCGATGAACTGGTGGTCACCCGCGATCTTAGAGAACGTAAAGCGGTGATGGACGCTCGCTCGGATGCATTCATTGCCCTACCGGGAGGTTTTGGGACTTTGGAGGAGACGCTTGAGATCATCACTCTCAAACAGCTTCGGTATCATAATAAACCCATTGTCATTCTTAATTGCAATGGATTCTTCGATAAACTATTGGAGCAGTTCGATCAGATAATCGCGGAGCGATTCGCCAAAAAAGAATCTTCCTTGTTGTATTTCATTACCGCCAGCGTCCCCAAAGCCTTGGAGTATATCGACACCTATGAGCCGCCGGTTATCAGCGCCAAATGGTTGACCGACATTGATCCGGGAAACGCCGCGGCTTCCCCGGAGAAGTCCGGGCGGAACAATCAAAAAGAACCCGAATCCCGAAAATAAGGATCAACAAATCGCGAATGACCCGGAATTAGAAAGGCCCAACCTGGAGATCCTCTCCATCGATGGATGAAGAGAAGTATGAAAGGAGGCGGAAAAATGCCTCACAAAGCAGTCTTTCTTGACCGGGACGGTGTTTTGAATGATAACCGGCGACCTGTCAATCGCCCGGAGGATTTGATCCTTTTTCCTTGGGCAGCTGCGGCAGTTGCCAACTTGAATTCGGCCGGTTTTTTCGTCTTTATCGTCACCAACCAGGGTGGCATCGAGTTGGGTTATATAACCCCCGCTCAGCTTGAAGCCATCCACCAACGGCTACTTGCCCTACTCCGGGAGAAAAACGCGGTCATCGACAGAATCGCGTACTGTCCCCATTTTCACAAAAAATGCCGTTGCCGCAAGCCCCATCCCGGCATGTTACTCGAACTTAGCGCCGCCCATCACGTTCAATTGACAGATTCCTGGATGATTGGGGACCGGGAGGAAGATATTGGGGCCGGCAACTCGGCAGGTTGCCGCACCATCAAGTTGGGAGAACCCGTTCCCCATGCCACCTATACTTGCGGTAATCTCGCTCAGGCGGTGGAGTATATTCTAGATAGGCAACAGGGGTCGCGCCCTTTGGGGCGCGCGGCAATAGGCAACAGAATTTTATAAAGATAATATAACAGACCTCTCCCTTGGGTCATGTTCGGTTTCACCCTTTTCCCTGTTGCTTATTGCCTGTTCCCTGTTACCTATTGCCTATTGGCAACTCACCCCCCGACCCCTCTCTTTTCAGAAAGAGAGGGGCGTAGGGTTATACTGAAAGCTAATAGAAGCCGCGGGGTGAGTTGCATCGCGTCTCGCTAGACGCAATGCCTGTTGCCTGTTGCCTGTTGCCTGTTGCCTGTTCCCTATTGCCTAGTTATGATTTAATCCCCCCCAACATAATCATTACTGGACAAATGCCGGTTTAACGGCGTGGCCAATAATTATCAAGGGGGCAATCGCCATGGGTGAAACTCCGAACCCTAAGGTATTCAGACCCGAGGTGTTACGAGCGCTCCTCGATGAGATGCAGTTCTGGAACCCGATCTTAGAAGAACATTCTTGTTTGATACGGAGTAGCTTAGATTGGACCGAAGACCAGGCCTTTGATGAAGCCCAACAATATAGCGCGTTTTACCGTAAATTGGTTAACGGCATCCGCCATACCACCCCAAATGCCAACCCTCAGTTTAACACGGTGTTGTTCCGGCGTTCCAATAATCTCGCCGGGGGATTAAGGGAATTTTTATTCGAACTGGAGACCGGGATTCGCGATTGTCGTATTAAGGCGACTTTGCCGGTTGAAGCAATAGAGCATCTTAGGATGGAATTGGATTATTTCCATGCCAAACTGAATGGATCCGGGGGAGTTTCACTGCTCACGAGACAGAATATGGAATTCCTGGTTTCCGGATCGCTGCGTCCCCGAATGCTTTTGGAAAAACTGGATTCCCCTGAAAATACAGTCATAATCCGGGGGGAATTATTGTTCTGGTTAAAGATCTCCACCGGGCATACAGCCTTTCTTGCAGATAGATTCCGTCCCAGGGAACAACTGCAATTTGCACAGGAGGTCATTCTTTTTGAGGAATCCTTTGATCGTTTATACCGGAAAATCCACCAAAATCCGGACCAAACGGTCAGCGAAGCCGATACCCGTGTGGCTTGGGAACTCAATCAAAATTGGATGAATTATCTTTCGGAACTCAACCGGTTATTGAATTCCTGCCAGATTCCGGGACGCCAGACCAATTATTGGCCGGCTCTGGGTATGCATATCTACAGGGAACAAAGTTACTTCCAATCGGTGTTACAAATTTTGATCCCCGGAATTCAGTTGACCGAATAAAACCGGTCTAAAAATCCCGTTTACTAAATTCTGCCATTATAACAATAGAAAATACCACTGACCTGTTCATCCCTCCCCAGTTCTGCCATAGTTTATACTAGAACATTACAATACTTAAAGGAGGCTCCACTATGGGAAGTGTGGGTACTGGTTTCGGTGGCAGCTGGGTGTTTATCATCTTTTTAATCCTCATTCTGTTGATCGGCGGATTTGACAATTAACAACCAAATCCTTTGTGAATAAAATGATGTACCCGTGACGACTAAGTTACGGGTACTTGTTAATCTCAGCAACTCACCGATTTCCTGTTCCCGGTCGACTCTCAATGGAACTCCCGGGTGAAACCCTGTTCGAAATCCCGAAGCAATCTCAAGAAATGATTGGCTTCCCGCATGACATGATCCCCCAGCAACGGATGGGCAATGGACCGAATGCGGCAGGTAATCAAGCCCTCGGTTCCCTGCCTCTTAAAATCCCGGATCGCTACGGTAGCCCGCCGGCTCTCCTCGGTCACATTGGGCAAACCGGCAGTTTGAGTAAGCAGTGTTTGAGCTTGGAGGGTTAAACCATCAAACTGTTTCCCAAAGTTATCCGCAGTCGTAAAAAGTTGTTCTTCGGTAGGATCAACCAATCCCCGGATAAACTTGGCATGCTCGGCCATGATCCGGTTCCAGAAGATCTCCTGTTCGACCGCTTCAGCCACCAGATTCCGTTCTTGACGGCATTGGATCCTCTCTAGCATGCATAAGTAAAACCTGGCTTCCCGCAAAATATGATCCAAAAGCAACGGATAATTAAAGGTAAAGACTTGACAAGCCAAGACATCACTCAATAGACGGGCTTTAAAATCAATCAACTCCCGGGTGGCTGTCATGGCCTGCGCATTCAAACAACCCACCAATTGCACCGTGGTAGCCTCGCATGAGCTTAATCCCCCACTTAAGGTTCGTTCCGCCAAGGTAATTTCGGTATTCAAAGTGTATCCGGAGTAAAATTCGCTGCCCCGTTCCGCCTCCAGAGTTAAGTCGGTCACCATTTCACCCGAATTTAAAAACTCCGGGGTTAAATAACCATCGGCCAAACAGGTGGTCTCCGTCAATAAACCGGCAAATCGATTCTTAAAGGAATCCGCTTGCGCAATGAGGTCGAAATTTTTCGAAGGAATCGCCACTTCTATAAAGAATGAATGCTCCTTGGCGATTCGCATGAAGAATAGATTCAACTCCAGGGACTGAACGATGAATTCCTGATCCGAAGTCATACCAAAAACCTCCTCCCAAAGTCTCAGGACAGATGCCCCTATATTGTACGTGACTCAGGGAAGAAAGGTGGTAGGAAAATAAAAAAACCCCTCTTAAGAGAAGGGGTTTTCTCAAACCGATTCGAACCGTTATTTCCCTGTTAATTGAGCCATTACCCATTCCCGCTCCAGCCAGAGACTCTCGGGAAACAATTGGGTAAAATAATCTTTCAAAGCCTCCGGAGATCCTTCCGGTTGAAACCAGCTTCGGTTCAAAGCGCCATCGCAATACCAAACTAAGGACCCCAAATCGATTACTACACCCGTGGAGATTGTGATAATCTGTTCGGACTGTACATTACAGTAAATATTGCTTGTATACCGAAACTGTGAATCAGAAGCGTTAGCTTGATATAAAAACTTTTCAATCCGGTACTGACCCGGTTCACAATTCCTTTTTGAGAAAACCCCTTCATCTGCCGTTGTAACGTTGAATCTTTTACCCGTTTCTGTATTAATCAGTGTAACCTGAATATTCTTACTAATCGAACCATTAATCGATATATTACCGAAGTTTTCAAAATTTTGGGCTTGAAGTGTAACCCGACCAATCAACAGGTTGTCCTCCGGCTTGGCGGGTTCCTGAAGGTTGCTACATCCGGATAAAACGAATACTGTAAAGAGTAAAGATAATAATAGCAAAAATATCTTTCGCAAAATCATTACCCCCTTATTATATTTTTCAAAAAAATTGCTCAATAAATAATTAACCAAAATATACCAAAATCCTCTTTCACGATTAAATATTTTCCTTTCCATATCCATCCCGAATCATTCAAATTCAAAGGAAATTTCCGCGAGAAACTCATGGTATAATCAGTTATAAAGCTAAACCAGGAGGTTATTTCCATGCGGATTGAAATTACTTACATCTTTCATAATTCCTTCATCGTCAGGATGGGACAGGAGGCGCTCCTATTCGATTACCCCGCCGCCCAATTCCTGGATGAAGTCCGCCGTAATATCGTGCGTAAACTGATTCAAGACACTGACTTGTATGTATTCGCCTCTCATAACCATCCCGATCATTTCAATCGCGACATCGACGAATTGGGCGGCTGCACCAGTCGGGTCTCCTATATTTTAGCCCGTGATATCATGCGCC
>DASVMB010000478.1:0-2691 GCA_036384575.1 Bacillota bacterium | reverse complement strand
AACAGTAACGGTTCAAAGCCTTTTTTAATCGCCAGATAGAGTAGTAAGAATGAAACAGCGATCATCACTATCTGTCCCCAGGTCATACTGACGAAGCCCGAGGTTTTCCAGATGTCGACGATAGCTTTGAGTACCATATCAAAAAATGACATTGCGGCAACCCTTTCGCGATTATTATTTAAGCACTGCCAGACAGTCGCCGGTCTTTACCGAGGCGCCCCGCGCGACCGTGATCCTGGCTACTGAACCGTCGCGTCCGGCCATGATCTCATTCTCCATCTGCATCGCTTCCAGGATGAACAAAACATCGCCTTTCTTGACTGCGTGTCCCTCACCCACCTTAACCTCCAGAATCGTTCCGGGCATCGGAGCAAGGATCAGGTCACCATCGCCCGATTTGACAGAACCCGGCTGCACAGCGGCAGAAGAATTTTCACCCGGATTAACTGTTTGACCACCCGGCGCTTGTTCCACATCAACCTCAAACTTTTTACCATTCACTGTAACCCAATATTTCATGATGGACTGAACCTCCCAGTTTCATCCTGATTTCAAAATTATAAAGCTTTAATGGAACGGATCTTTAGTTTGCCGAGGGGTATATCCAGGTGGCAGCTAAGCGCCGCCATAATCATCGCAGCGGTCTCCTCATCGGCTCCGACTGCCGTCACTTCTCCCGCTGTAACTCCAGATTTATCTGCCTGAGACCTAATTCCGGCAGTGGGCGGCAAATCCGGACCGGCTACCGGAGTACCTTTCGATTTGGCCATAAACAATTTACCGATAATTCCAACAATCACGCTTAACACGATCAGCACCAAGAAAACGATTCCCATGCCGATGACCGTCGTGTTCAACCCAAGCAACAATTTTTCAGCGATGGACACCCTGTATCCCACCTTTTAGATGTTTCTGACAATCAAACCAACCACTAACCGCGACATTCAATGGTGTAAGAAAACTTCCGCTCCGCAGAGGAAGCCGCAGTCTGCTTACAGGTGAGGAACGCCTCGGCGATCTGGGGGAAGATCAAATACGAGATTACGTCGCGATCCGTCTTGGCAAACGAGCCGGTCTGTTTTTGAGTCTTCTCAAAAACCGGTTCCAGCGAAGCCGCGTAACGGGTAGTAATGGGTTGTTCAGCGCCCAGCACCTTATGGAGCAGGTCGGGATTGACCGGCCCCGGCGGTTTGCCGTACTCCCCTTTAAGATAAGCCTTAAGTTCCTTGATGACAATCTTGTAACGTTCTCCGGCAAGGACATTGGCTACAGCCTGAGTCCCTACCATCTGACTCATCGGGGTCACCAGCGGCGGATAACCCAGATCCTCTCTAACCCGCGGGGTCTCGGCCAAAACCTCTTCCAACTTATCCAGAGAATTTTGCTGTTTTAGCTGAGCAATTAAATTGGAAAGCATGCCGCCGGGGATCTGGTAAACCAAAGCGTCAGTCTCAGTCCCGAGTACCAGGGGATTGAGGAGTCCCGACTCAATATACTTGGCTCTGAGGGGTTTAAAGAAATCATTGACCCGCTTAAGCGTTTTTTCATTGAGGCCGGTTTGGCGCCCCATCTGTTTTAAGGCATAATGCATCGTCTCGGTGGCCGGTTGCGATGTCCCGCCCGAAAAAGCGGAGATAGCGGTATCGATCCCGTCGCACCCGGCTTCGATAGCTTTCAAACACGTCATCGGCCCCAGCCCGGTGGTGGAATGGGTATGGAGGAAGACCGGAATCTTGACGGCGGCCTTCAACCTGGCGACCAGCTCATAGGCTTCCTGGGGGCCCATGATCCCGGCCATATCCTTAATACAGATGGAATTAACCCCCATCCGCTCCAGTTCCTTGCCCATCTCGGCGTACTTCTCCAAACTATGAATGGGGCTCAGGGTGTAGGCGATGGTTCCCTGGGCGTGGGCCTTGTTTTTGAGGGCCTCGTCCACGGCAACCTCGATATTCCGGAAATCGTTCAGCGCGTCGAAGATTCGGATGATATCAATCCCCGATTCCACTGCCAACCTGACGAAGATCCGCACCACGTCGTCGGGGTAATGCTTGTATCCCAGCAGGTTCTGGCCGCGCAATAACATCTGAAGCTTGGTCTTTTTAACCTTCGCCTTCATCAAGCGCAATCTTTCCCAGGGATCTTCGTTCAAATAGCGTAAACAGGAGTCAAAGGTCGCCCCTCCCCAGCATTCTAGCGAGTAATAGCCGGCCTGGTCGAGTTCTTCCAAAATCCCTTCAAAATCCGCAAACGGCATTCTGGTGGCAATCAGGGACTGATTGGCATCGCGAAGCACGGTTTCGGTGATCTTTACTTGCAAATAGTCCAACTCCTTTGTTAACTGTGCACGCGTCAAGTAAATGCTCTATCTGTTTCCGGACGGGGCGGGACTAACTCCGCCCGCGCCCGGATAATCCCCGTACGGTTCCAAGCTCACTTGGCATCACGAAGCCGTTCTTCTAGAGCGTCTATCTCTTTACGGAGCTCTTGCGGCAACTTATCGCCGAATTTGGTATAATACTCGCGGATGGAGGCCGCTTCTTTCAACCATTCATCCCGATCCACCTTGAGCAATTCGGCCATTTCGGCGTCGCTGACATTCAAGCCGCCGCGATCAATGGCGTCCATGGAAGGCATGTAACCAATCGGTGTTTCCACGGCCTTACCTTGACCCGATACCCGTTCAAACAC
>DASVMB010000477.1:0-3389 GCA_036384575.1 Bacillota bacterium | reverse complement strand
AGCCGGTCCGCCTCGATAGCCCGTCGTAACAGGCGGCCTTCACCTAGGATTTCCTCCTGGCCGACAAACTGATCCAGGCTGCGGGGACGCATTCTTGCTGCCAAAGGTGATTCTTTCTCCCGCCGTTCGTCGGCGGTTGCAGAAAACAAGTCCATCCCAAATTCACTCCATTCATCTTGGATCAAACCGAAACCATCTTGTTTATCTTTTACCAAAAACTGCAGAATCCTGCTTTACAGCAGTTAATAGTTGTTATGATTGCTTAACAAAGACGACTCACCCCCGGCTCAAAAACCGAAACCTTCCCCTTGCTCAATCCTCAAGTGCCATAAACCAAAAAATCAATCCGGGTGCGGATTAGACAATTATTTCCTCTCGATCTTCCCAGGAGAAGCTGTTATAATACTATTTGTTTCTGTCAAACAGCAGAAAAAAATGGAAAAAGAAAGTAGATTAACGAAGAAGAGGTGATTTCGATGTTACAAAAACGTTGGATCGGGGCGGTACTTGCGGTCAGTTTCGGGTTAGGTTCCATCCTTAATCCCTTATTGATTAGTGGGGCAGCCAACCAGAATGGATTTAGCGGAGTGAATGCAACGCAGAACGGCGTAACTGTAGCGCCGGAATCGATTCAGACCCCAATAAAGACACACACTGTGGGGCAAAAAGACCGAACCCTTGTTTCAAAACCGAATGAAAATGTTGCCGTGAACTCAACGGCTCCGAATCAAACCGGGAAATCACGGTCTGCCGGGATAATGAATCAGTCCGGTACCGGAACAAATAATGCACATCGAGCGGCAAGCAACACTAGAACCGGTTTAAGCAACAATCAATTTCAGATCCTGGTCCGGGTCATCAAGGCCGAAGCGGGTGGGGAACCTTTTCTTGGCCAGGTGGCGGTAGGCGCGGTTCTCATGAACCGAATCCACTCGGGTAGATTCCCCAAGACCATATCGGCCAATGTATTCCGGAACAATGAGTTCGAATCGGTATCCAACGGCTATATCTGGGATATCGAACCGACCGCCGACTCATACCGTGCGGCCACGCTGGCGGTAAAAGGCTGGGATCCCACCGGGGGCGCGTTGTACTTTTATAACCCCGCCAAAAGCAGTTCGGCTTGGATCTGGAGCCGTCCGATTTACACCAAGATCGGAGACCATTACTTTGCCGGGTAGGAGCCACTGAAGCTCCTGCCATTGGCAGTAGGGTTTTTGATCCGCATCAGCTCCACTTTGCCCTGGGGTGTAATCAAAAAACGGAGGGCTTCTCCGGAACGGCCCCGATACTCCAATTCCCAGCGATCATAATTATAATTAACCTGCTTCAGTTCACCCAGGCTGATATTCTGAAAATCGGCCCAGGTTTCCGCTGCCCGCTGGGCCTGGGAGATGGTGGTGATAGATCCGGAATTCACCGTGGTAGCGTTACTAAAGGTTGAAAGCGAATACTTTGGAGAAAAGCCGACTACCTGGGCCGGGAGTTCCCAGTCTCCTTCCTTTAAACTAAGGACCACCCGGTAGGGACCGGATATCTTGTACTTGAGAATATTCCCAGCTAGAAATTTCAGCTCCAGCTGATTGTGGTCCGGCGACCACTGGAAAGGGATCACAGTGGTGGCGAGAGCCACCCAGTCACCGTTCCGGTTCCCTTCCAGGTTGCCGGTGACAATGAAGTTCCCCTCGCGGTATGCTTTGAGCGTCAGTTTAAATTGAATTGCTTCCGCCTTTTGATCCTGATTATTATCGACTAATTCGAAGGTACCCGGTACCCCCAGCTCCACCTGCTGGTCCAGGGCTACGTCGGTAGGGTCGGCGCCGCTGGGAGTCATCAGCGCAATGAAGATGATGATGAGGGTTCCAAAAACCAGAATTTTTTTGAACAAAAAAATCACTCCGCATCATACAACAAGCTGCAACTAACCGTGATTCGGCAGGTACCTAAACAATCCGAATTAATGGTCGGTTAATCTATCATCTTGCTGTAAAAGTTTGCGGAGTATTTCGTTTAAAAAACTGACAATCCTTTATGTAAGATTCGCCAACTATGCCAAGCGTTTGATCAGTGAAAGCACTTGATCCTTGTCAAAAGGTTTAAGCAGAAAATCTTGGGCTCCGGCCTTTAACCCCTCAAGAATTGTTGCCTTTGAAGAATCGGTACTGCAAATAACCACCTTCACCTGGGGATCAAGGTTTCGAAAAAAGCGGATGGATTCAATGGCATCCCATTCAGGCATGTAAAGATCTTTTAAAACTAGCCCGGAATGATGTTGCTGGAATTGGAGCTCCGCTTCCCGGCAGGTACCCGCCTCATAAACCTCAAAACCGGCTTCCCTCAAATAATCGCTTAATACCGCCCGCACTAAGGGTGAATCATCAACCACTAGAATGCTCATTCCATCCCCCTTTAGAGTTGAGATTGACTCAAATCGGGAAGAGGTTTCACAAATCATTTATGTCGGAAATTCAGATATAGAATTTCGTCTTATTCCGTTATTTTCCTTTTTCCCGAAATAATAATTTTCTAATGTCCTACAATTTCACCGGTATGAATCTGATAGACCCAGTTTTTTCCGAAGTTGTTATCCCAATTTTGGGCGTCGTCACGGAAACAAAAATTGAAGCTGCTAGGCTCTTCAACCTGGACCGTTACGGACCATCCCCCATCCCGGGTCTTCCGCATCGGGATATCCATCACTTTCTCCCATTCCCCCACGCCGTATCCGGCGTGCAAAAATACCTTACCAGCCCCGGAACCGGCTAATAATCCCTTATACTTAATCTTAACTTCCTCCCCCAAAGTCACCGGAGTCGGTTCCACATAAATACCGTCGACCACTTCATCCATTTTTTTACTGGGCATTACCTATTCCTCCCATCGTAAACTCCTCCGACTTGCCTCCGGGCAAGCTTCTTGAGTTATTATGCCCCGGAGGTGGCGGGTTAAACAGACTTCCAAGACCTGACATACAGCCCATCGTTCCGGGAATACGGTTCAATCCAAGGTCCCGGGCAATTTATACTAATAGGCTATTCCAACTGCTCAGAGCGATTCATATCTTATACCAGTACCGGATGGCCAATTATTATGGATAACTGACCGCGATGCAATATGAGGTACGACACCGATATTCAAAGATCAACCCATATCGATGGAAAGGAATGGTGAATAATGTCAGACAAAAAATGCTGTAAAGAGAACGTTGGTTTCCTCGGGAATAACCTTGGATTTGTGGTTTTCCTGATTTTAATCCTGTTGATTTTGGGCGTTAACTAATACTGAATTGCTTTACACTTGAATAAAACAAAAGCAACTTGTTATTTTCGGAAACAGTATCCGGGTCAAACAGCCGAGCCCAAACAATCATCCCGTTCTACCACTTCGTC
>DASVMB010000476.1:0-4842 GCA_036384575.1 Bacillota bacterium | reverse complement strand
TTTCCCTGGTTATCTCCGGTTTAAAACCCATTTACTTCGTTGATACGCCCGATTTCTACAAAATTTCGATGAGTACCCTATGGGGCATACCCAATGCAGTTCTGCTCTTTTTTGGCGCCGCCATCATTGCCAGCTTGGTCTTGACCAAGACGGTGCTGGGCAGATATACCTTTGCGCTCGGTAGTAACGAGGAGGCGGCCCGTCTCTCCGGTATCAAAGTGAACAGCTGGAAGACTGCGGTTTACATTCTGGGTGGTGTCTTTAGCGGCCTGGCCGGTATCATGATGGCATCCCGGATCAACTCCGCTCAGCCGGCATTGGGTTCGGGTTATGAGATGCAGGCCATTGCCGCGGCGGTTATCGGAGGTACGTCTCTTAGCGGCGGGGAGGGCACTATACTTGGGACAGTTATCGGTGCTTTCATCATGAGTGTGCTGACCAATGGGTTGCGCATCCTTTCCATACCGCAGGAATGGCAGACAGTGATCATTGGCGCCATTGTTATATTAGCCGTATATCTGGATATCATCCGCCGTCGCTAAAAGCGATGCTTGTATGGGACCATTTTAAGCTCCGGGAGGGGGCTTAATAATAAATAAAGGGGAGGAATAGGTAGTGACGAAGACCCAAAAGATCTTTATCTTGGTAACCTTATTGTGTGTAGCGGCCCTTTTAGGTGGTCTGGCCCTGGCGGCGGACAACTCCAGGATCTACATCCCGGTGATATCCAAGGGATTCCAGCATCAGTTCTGGCAGGCGGTTAAATTGGGAGCGGAAAAGGCTGCCAAAGAGTTTGATGTGGACATTACCTTTGAAGGACCGGAAACCGAGGCCATGGTTGATAAGCAGATCGATATGCTCCAGACCGCCCTGAACAAGAAGCCCAAAGCCATTTGCCTGGCTGCCTTGGACAGTAAGGCATGTATTCCTCTGCTCGAAAAGGCGAAAACCGCCAATATCCCGGTGATTGGATTTGACTCCGGAGTGGACAGCAATATTCCGGTAGCGACCGCCGCCACCAACAACGTAGCCGCCGCAGCGTTGGCAGCAGATAAAATGGCCCAACTGATCGGCGGTTCAGGTGAGATTGCCGTTATCGTCCATGATCAGACCAGTCGTACCGGTATTGACCGCCGCGATGGTTTCGTCAATCGGATCAAATCAGCCTATAAGAATATTACCATCGTTGATCTGCAATACGGCGGCGGCGATCAGCTCAAAACCACCGATCTTGCCAAGGCAATCATGCAAGCCCATCCCAAGTTAAAAGGTTTCTTCGGCGCCAATGAAGGTTCCGCCATCGGCGTGATCAATGCGGTGAACGAAATGAAAAAAGCCGGCAAGATCGTTGTCATCGGTTATGATTCCGGTAAACTGCAATTGGACGCCATCCGCTCCGGATTGATGGCCGGTGCGATTACCCAAAATCCGGTCGGCATCGGTTATGAAGCTGTGAAGGCCGCTGTCATGGAGATCAAAGGTCAGCCGATTAAAAAGAACATCGATACCGGATTTTACTGGTATGATAAGAGCAATATCGATAATCCGGAGATTAAACCGAACCTCTATGATTAAGATTTTTCGCCGAATACAGTAGGGAGGCCTTGAGGCCTCCCTTTTTACGAAAGGATGTATCCGATGCTGAAAGGTATACCCAAAGTGATTTCACCGGAGTTGATCAAAATCATGCTGGAAATGGGACATGGGGATGAATTGGTGCTTGGTGACGGTAATTTTCCGGCTGTCTCTTGCGCCCAAAGAGTAGTCCGGGCCGACGGGTTAAATATCCCGGTGCTGCTGGATGCGATTTTGCGTTTTTATCCTTTGGATAAGTATGTGAAGGCCCCGGTGGCCTTGATGGCGGTAGTGCCCGGAGATACGGTACAGCCCACCATTTGGGAAGAGTATCGCCGGATTGTGGCGAAATACGATTCGCAAGCCGCCGGTTTTGAATTCGTGGAACGTTTCGCCTTTTACGAGCGGGCCAAAAAAGCTTTCGCCATTGTGGCAACGGGGGAAGAGGCGTTGTATGCCAATGTGATATTGAGGAAGGGAGTGGTGGCATAGAAATTAAAAAGAGAAAGAGGCAAAAGGGTCTGTTTTAATTCCCCCTCTTCCAGACAACATCTACTATATTGAAAAAAATAAACACTCCATTTGGTGAGTGTTTCTTTTTTTAATCCGTGTTATTTTGAATCCAAGAGAATTCCCTGATATAAGAAGTATTAGTTTATTGTCCTATATAAGAAGTGTATGTTTATTACGAAAAGTTGG
The DNA here is from genome assembly GCA_036384575.1 of Bacillota bacterium. Lineage (GTDB taxonomy): Bacteria > Bacillota > UBA4882 > UBA8346 > UBA8346 > DASVMB01. The sequence goes on along the minus strand of DASVMB010000476.1, from coordinate 2,568 downwards.
AGGAGTTGGAATGAAAATATCGTAATATTAATAATAACCCACAGCAATTATAGCTTCAGGGGATGGAACGGATGGCGTCTTTTAATGTATTGACCGAACCCTGGATTCCTGTCATGGAACTGAACGGGACCATCCGGGAGACGGGAATCATCCAACTTTTAGCACAAGCTCCGGGGTTGAAAGAGATCTACGAACCCTCGCCACTGATGAAGTACGGGATCCATCGATTATTGACCGCCTTTCTGACTGATGCGCTTCGGCCGGAGCGGGATGCCGATCTATCCGAACTAGCTTCTTTAGGGTGCTTTCCTATGGAGCGTATCCTGGAATATGTGGCAGAATGTGAAAAGGACGGCCCCTGTTTTGATCTTTTTGATAGGGAACGCCCATTTTTACAGTGTCCGTACTCTGAATCCCTGGATAGTTCGAAAATGACCTCAGTTGCCAAGCTCCTGCATCACCTGCCCAGCGGCAATAATGCGGTGCATTTTGAACACTCTTTCCAGGATGAACAGGCTTTTTCGGCTGCGATCTGCACCAGGGCTTTAACCGCTGTGAACGTTTTTTGCACCAGCGGACTCCAGGGACCTTCGGGTATGAATGGAGCGCCACCTTGGTACCTGATAATCGTGGGGGAAACCCTCTTCGATACGTTACTTTATAATCTTTGGCTGCCCGGGGAGGGGATGCCGTTTAATCGTCCGGCGGTAGCCTGGCGTAACCATTCCGAAGTCATACCAAATCACGAGATAGAGCATACCTCCTATTTGTACGGTTTGACCTGGCCGGCGCGACGGGTTTGCCTGGTTCCCGGAACCGGCGAGGGACGTTGCACCTATACAGGGATTCAATCGGATCGAATCGTGAAGGATATCTACTTCCAGGCGGGACTGAAATTTGTCGGTCATCACCAATGGCGGGACCCATTTGTGGCCTATCTCATCACCAGGGAAGGAAGGGTCTCCCTGAAACCCCGGGAGAACAGAGAGGCCTGGCGCGATTTGGGAGCCTTGCTCTTCAACCACAGCGGGGTTTTGGGAGATGAGGTGATCCAAACCGAGCCGCCGGCGATCATCGAACAGTATCATCGGATGATTCGAAATGGCCTTTGGGAACGGCAAACAATATTCAGGATCGAGCTCTTCGGTTTAGTTACGGACAAAGCTGCTTACGAGGAGTGGTTGCATGACCGGTTTGCGATCGACCCCAGGGTGGCAGCGGATATGCAAAAATCCGCTTGGTTGGGCGGGGCGTTAGGGCAGGCAGAGCAAATCAACAAAAGTCTGCGCCGGGCCTTGCAACGGATCCAGCCTCAGCATGGAAAGGTCAAGGCGATTCAGAAACGTTGTTGCGCGGATCTGATCGATCAAGCGGAATTTCAGTTCTTTACCGCAATCCGGATCCGTTTCTTTGAGGAGTTGCTTCCCCGGGTTGCAGATACAGATATCTCCGAGTGGGACCGACAGCAGGAGTTGGACCGATTCTGGCGTGGAGTACTTGCTTTGGAGGCCCAGGCAGTCTTGGACCGGATTGTGGAGGGAATCGGCCATAGTGCCCGGAATCTGGAAAGGGGCGTTATTGCGGAAAAGGTTCTGGTTGGGGATTTGGACAGGTTGTTGAAAGGTGGAGATGGAGATAACCGGGGAGATGCCTATCAAGAAGTTTATCAATAATCTTGAGTCTTTGTCCGGCAGAGAACGGACGATACTCAGGCACAACGCCGAGTCCTCTATCGTGCCAACCGGCGGTGATGCCCTAACTATATTTTATAAGGTTTTGCCCTACAAGATCGCTCCGGATGAGGAGGAACTCTGGTTCGTTGCAGCTATGATCCGGTTTTACAGCCGTTGTTCCATCCCTGGTATTCATGAAGCAAACAACAACGATTTTGGTTGGACACTTCGCAAGATTCGAAACGGGGATAGTTTCGATCAACGGGTTCGCGCCTTACTGGACTGTAGGTATCAAAAAGGCGACAGGGTTCTGGCGGATAGGCTGCGACATATGGTGAAGCTTGCCGAAATCAAGCAGGTAGGGATTAACTGGCCGGTTTTCACTATGGACCTTTTGCATTGGGAGGATCCGGAACGGTCTACCCAAAAGAAGTGGGCTCGCTCGTATTATGGGGGTCAAACAGGAGTCTTTTAATACTTTTCAAGAGGGATTATCCAATATGTTAATGGAAGTTCATATGTTAAAGAATTACGCCCCATCAAGTTTAAATCGGGATGATGCCGGAAGTCCCAAGAGTTGTATATTTGGCGGGGTGGCCAGGGGCCGGATATCAAGCCAATGCCTCAAACATCATCTTCGTGAGTCCCCGCTGCTCGCGGAGGCGGTGAAAGCATCCCTTTCCGGCATGCGCACCCGGAAATTACCGCAACTTGTCGCTTCCGAGTTGAGCGGCAGGGGGATCCCACCGGAATGGGTCGCTGCGTCCGTCAGGAAGGTAACGGGCTTCGGCAACAAGGATGGGAAGGAAAATGAGACTGATCTCACGGCCCAGCTGATCTTCGTCACTCCGGAGGAAGTGAAGCTGGCTGCGGACTGTATTCAAGGCGTAATAAA
>DASVMB010000475.1:0-10852 GCA_036384575.1 Bacillota bacterium | reverse complement strand
TAACCAGGCTGGGGAATGTATTAAATTCGGGGATTGGATCCTGCGGCAGGACAGTTGCGAATTATATAAAAATGATGCAAAAGTGGAACTGACCTCCATGGAGTATAAACTGTTGCTTTTTTTGATAACCAACCCCAACCGGGTCTTTACAAAGCAACAGCTGTACGAGAGGGTATGGGGCCAAGAGTTTATGGGCGACGAAAATATTATTATGGTTTATATCAGTAAGCTTAGGGAGAAGATTGAGGGTGACCCCAAAAACCCGCGATATTTAAAGACCATCCGGGGCCTGGGCTATAGATTTGAAGGGGAGATTCAATGAAAGACAAAAAATCTATCGGACGTTTTTTGTTTAGAAATTCCGTAGTTATCGTTCTGATTGCCCTGGTTATTTTTTTTATTGCCAGGTTTATTTGTAACACGATTTCGGAGATCTTGATATTCAAGTATTTAAATTGGGAATACATCGGATCGGAAAAAACGTATACATATCCCTTTGACAGGATGAATACCAAAAGCATTGAAGCAGTCGGCGGATGGATCGAAATATTGGATGAAAACCGTCGGGTTATTTTTGTGAGGGGAACTAAGCGGGATCAGATCTATCAATATGATCAAAACCAGTTGTTTGATGATGCGGCGATACTTCACAGAGATACGGGCAGATATCCGTTTATTTACAATATATATCCTGTTAAAGGCCCAGCTGGCAAGGATTATTTATTTATCATAAAGCTCCCCAAGTCATTGTATCATGTCTCCATCACCGCAAATTTCTGGGCAGTCTTTTCCCATCCCAACCGGTTGCACATCATAGCGTGGGTAGCCATATCCGGCTGTTTTTTAATTCTATTCCTGGCCGGCATGTATATTTACAGCAAATTTCTGGCCAAACATATTCGGAAGCCTCTCGGCTATCTCATGGATGGCATCAAAGAAATGGAGAAACAAAATTACCGGTTCCGGTTAAATTTTTATGCGGAAAGGGAATTTGCCTGGATCAGGGATGCATTTAACGAGATGATCACCAGGCTGGAAAAAGCCGAGTCCGAAAAAAGGAGGCTGGAAGAGAGCAAACAACGGATGTTGGTCGATATATCGCATGACTTGAAAACACCTATCACATCGATCTGCGGTTTTTCGAAATTACTCCATGATGGGGAGATCGATGCCGCCAAGGACCGGGAGAAGTATGTCACATATATCTATAATAAAGCCCATTATGTTGCCGGCTTGGTTGATGACTTATTTGAACTTTCCAAGCTTGAGGATGAAAACTTTCAGTTTGCATACAGCCGTAATAATCTGGCGGAATGGCTGAGGCAATTGGTCGGAGAGATCTATCCCGAATTTGAACGGAAGAAATTTATTCTTGATATTGATATCGAAGAAAAACCTATTATGGTTGATTTTGATCCCATTCAGATGACAAGGGCCGTCAATAATCTGTTATACAATGTTCTCAAGCATAATCCGGAACAGACCAGGGTTCGGATCCGCTGCCGCCGGGAGGAGAGTCAAGCCGTACTCCAAATAGCAGACAATGGGATCGGGATACCCGCGGAATTGCGGGATATTATTTTTGACCCCTTCGTCCGCGGCGACGAGGAGGGAAGCGCCAAAGACGGCACGGGCTTGGGGCTTGCCATCGCAAAGAAAATTATCCAAAGGCATAACGGCACAATTATCCTGTCGTCCGCTGAAGAAGCGGTAACTATATTCACAATTGGTCTGCCTCTCGCAGATTTAAGGTTGCATTAAGAATAGATTGATCCGCCGTAAAGATTGCCCTGTTAATATGATTATCAGGCAAGCAACTTTACGAGAATGCGAGAGGCGATTCATATGAAAGTTTTTCTGAAGGCGTTTTTTATAATGGTACTGCTAGCTTCATTGACATTTCCGGTATTGGCCCGAAATTTTGATCTGCCCCAACCTAGCGGCCCGAATTCCGTAGGAACCATGCGCCTGGGTTTTGTCGATCCATCAAGAAAGGGGATCTTCACATCCAATCCGGACGAATATCGGGAGATTGCGGTACAGGTTTGGTATCCGACAACGGATGATCTCCAAGGCAAGGAGCCATTATTTTATATTCCCGATCGGACAGTCGGTAAGTATATAGCCAAACGTTTGGGAATGCCGAATGTATTTGGCAAACTTGCCGCAGTCAGAACTAACAGCTACCTGGACGCGGGACTGTCCGCCGGAACGGATAAGTATCCGGTGGTTGTATTTTCCGCAGGCTACGGAAACATCGGGAACGCAAATACCGTTCAAATGGAGGAACTGGCCAGTCATGGCTATGTGGTATTCAGTATCTCCCATACCTATGAGGATGTGGCCAGTATATTCCCGGATGGAAGAATTGCCTATTTTGATCCCAAACAAATGAAGGTCTTCACTGATGATCTTTTGAGAGCGGCGAAGGAAACAAAAGCCAAGAAGCCTGAGAATCCTGTGAAGTATGGAATCGAACAATCCAAAATGGCATATCAAAGCGTACATATATGGAGCGACGACACCAGTTTTGTGGTGGATCAAATTGAGAAGCTCGCTAGTGGAGAGATCAAAAGCATCTTTGAGGGCAGGCTTGATGTAGCGAACATGGGAGTATTCGGCCATTCATTCGGCGGCGCCACAGCGGGTCAAGTTTGTATTACGGATTTCCGGTTCAAGGCGTTTATTAATTTGGACGGCAGTCCGTTCGGAGACATTATCAACAATCCGGTCAAGCAACCGTTCATGCTCATCACCGCGGACGGGAGAGAAATCCCGTTGACAGCAGGCTATTCTCCGGAGCAGACCAATTACCTTGTGGTATACATCAAGGGCGCCACTCATTCCGATTTTATGGATTTCAGCATTCTTTTTCCGGTTTTCCGGTATATCGGAATGTTCGGCAAGATTGGCGGAGAAAGGAATTCACAGATTGTCAATGATTATGTGACGGCCTTTTTCAATAAATACCTGAAAGGTAAGGAAGAACCGTTAATCGATCAAATGATCTTCAAGTATCCTGAGGTTAGGCTGGAGGCAAAATAGGAAATAAAAAAGACTTTCATTGTTGAAAGTCTTTACAGGCTTTTCTTTGATAAACCTAGCCGCCTATTTGGCAATCCCTTTGGCTTCAGGGGACTTTCGGTTTAGTGTTGCCACCGGTATCGCTACCGTCGAAAATAATCATACCACGACCTGTTTAAGTAAAGACGCAGTTTTGATTAACATTGGGTTAAATATGCAAAAACCCCGTCTTCCCGGCCGGTATTGGGCTGGGATTTATAGTATCTGGGCACCATTGATCTCGATTTTAAAGTTGCAGTTTAGAAAAACGGCGGCGCGGCGGCACATCATCATTCGAACGAGGAATATTTCGAAATACTCCATCACCGGACAGATGGCGGTTTCGATGGTCAATTCCAAAGTTATGCTCTTTTTTTCTGAATTGACGTTGAGGAAAGAATGAACCGCCGCATAATTTACCCGATCGTGAATATCAAAGGTTGCGAGATCGGCATTGCGGACCCGGCTGCGGTGGACATCCGATTTATCGGCTAAGATGACTGCTGCGGCGATAACATTGACGGCTTCTCCGTATTCTTCCTCATGATTGCCGATGGCTCCGGCAATAGTAGCCGCATCCGACGGATCCATCGTATTGCTTAGTAAGTAATTGAGCGCCATTAGTGCTCCGGTGCGGCCGTGATCCTTACGGTTGACGGTATTGCCGATATCATGCAGATAACCGGCAATGGCGGCTAATTCGGCTTGATGGTCCGGATAACCGAGGCGGAGTAAAATGTTCTGGGAGATGCTCGATACCAGGCTGACATGACGGAATCCATGCTCGGTAAAGCCCATTGCCGCAAGATGTTCATCCGCCTTTTGAATAAAAGCGGTTATTAACGGATCTTTCTTAATGATGTTTAGTGTTAACTCCATATAATCCCTTCTCGTTAAATTAGGATCACTGCTTTTTTGTTTCTTATTCTTAAGCATAACATAATATCTTTGCGAAAACATTCGGTTGATATTAAGTAAAGATTAAGAAAAATCAAGCAAGTTCCCATTCGATCATAAGTTTCCGGTGATAAACTTTTTCGAAAAATCCTCCTTTTTGACGGGCGGATTGAAGATCTTCTTCACTGCCGGAATGCCGGGGGTGGCAGAGGAGCTTAATCTGTATCGGTTCTATGATGCATTGCACACTGGAGACGTTGGATTGACGGGTATGGTCCAGGCCGTCGGCAACCTTTAGAATTGCGACAAGCATATAAACAATCCGGCGATCGGCTGGTTGAAATGCGGCGAGTTGAAGCTGATGGATTTGAGGTGAAGTTCGTCGGTGATAACGGGCTAAGAGCCCGATAATAAACCGCTCTCGATTGGAGAAAGGGAGATAAGTGGAAATCCGGATTAATCATCGATTTATAATAGGTTCAAACCTGTTCTTAACAATCCTTAATTTATACTGCCCTTTTCTTTAATCATTCCTTAACCGCCCTATGATAACTTGGAATTGCAGTAAAAAACGAAGGAGGTTTTCGTGATGAAAAAAGTAATCGCGTTGGTAATCGCAGGTATCATTTGCTTGTCGGCGTTCGGTTTTGCGGCTCCGTTCTCCGGCACCATTCAGATCGTTGGCTCTACTTCGGTTCAGCCGCTGGCCGAAGAGTTAGCCCAGGCGTTTATGGCTAAAAATAAAGGCGTCAAGGTTTTCGTCCAGGGCGGAGGCTCAGGTGCAGGAATTAAAGCAGCTGTGGATGGTACCGCGGATATCGGTTCTTGCTCCCGGGAACTGGAATCCGCCGAGCTTCAGACCGGCATTGTCGAGACGGTAATTGCGCGGGATGGTATTGCGGTCATCGTGAGCAAGAGTAACTCCGTGAATAATCTCACTACGGAGCAACTTCAGAAGATTTATAGCGGCCAGATCACCAACTGGAAGGAAGTCGGCGGCCCGGATCAGAAGATCCAAGTCGTCAACCGCGAAGCCGGTTCCGGAACCCGCGGCGCTTTTGAGGAATTGCTGCTGAAACCGGCCAAGCTGGAGAATACCAGCAATTGTCTGGTCCAGGCCTCCACCGGGGCGGTCCAGGAAACTGTGGCGGTTACCAAAGAAGCCATTGGTTATGTCTCACTCGGTTTTTTGGATACCAAATCCGTTAAAGCGGTGACGATCGACGGTATCCAGGCCACAGATAAGAACGTTTTGGCGAAAACCTACAAGCTGCAAAGACCATTCCTGCTATTGACCAAGACCAAACCGGCGGGTCTGACCAAGACTTTCTTAGATTGGATTACTGGTCCTCAAGGACAGAAAATTGTTGCCAAGGATTATATTCGCATCAAATAGAAATCCGGATTTATGTGAAGGCCGGCCGTATAGGCCGGCCTTCGTGATATCCGGCCGAGTTTTTAGATCTAATTTTACTCCGGCTTAATCTGAACTGAATGGTAGTTTAAAAGTGGGATGGTATTTTAGAGTTGGCAGTAAGGATTTGGAGAGGAGGTGAAAAAATGATTTGTCCGGATTGCAAGGCGACGGTATTGAGTTTTGATGAGTATTGCAAGAAATGCGGCGCCGATTTATACACAACCAAACAAGTATCTCAACTAAAAAAGGTCAAGGGAGTTTATAGAGCTTTTTAGAAATGAAAAACAATTGGCAGTATACGCCATACGCAGCACACCATGGATTTTGGCAAGAAAATGAGTTTGCCGGTAATAGGCCCGCCTCAATAAGAGGCGAGTCCATCGGCTGATTTTTTTTCTGTTCTCATAAATTCATCAGTTCGTTAAGGAGTCGGTCCGACCGGATGTCATCGGGTAATATGAAAGTCTTTCTAAATCAGGTATTGAATGAATGAGGAGCGTTAAAAATGAAAAATAGCGCTTGGCTCAAGAAGATCCTTTATCGGCCGATCCGTTACTACTTGGATTTGAAGATTGTTTGGAAGCTCTTGATCAGCTTCGGGCTCATCTGGGCCATTGTCTTGTTGGTTGTGGCCGTAAGCCAGAACGGCATTCAAAAGCTGAATGGAACTCTTGAGTCGTTGATCCATAGTGAACTGGAACCATTGGTTTACTTGAATGATATTCGTTCCAACGTTACCGAGCTTGAGATTGAAACCAAGAATGCAATGCTGCAAAAGGATCGGACGTCTTTATTATATATCGGAAATGCATTACTGCCCAATACAATATCAAAAAACATCGACTATTCATTCACTCAATTACTAAAAATAGCCGCTCCGGGAAAAGAAGCAACGAATCTCGGCGAGATCAGAAACTATTGGAAGCTGTACGAAAAAATCTATCTGCGTGTGCTGCAAAATCCGGATAGTTATCTGGAACCGGCCGTTCAAACCGAGATTAGCCGTTTACGGTATTTCCTGATCGGCGGGATTGACCGGATGAATGAGAACTATTACCGGCAACGGGCGGTTTTGGCCCAGGTGGAAGCCAACCGGATCTATCTACGGCAACAATATACAACATTCAGCTTACTGGCAGTGGCGTTTATATTGGTCATAGGAATTAGTGTTCTGACTGCCTGGATGATTATCACGCCATTGCGCCGGATGTCGGCCGCCTCCCGCAAAATTGCGGCCGGTGAATTAAAGGTTATACTCCCGGAGGACCGCAGGGATGAATTTGGGGAGGTTTGCCGCTGTTTTAATATGATGTCGAATGAGCTTGCGTTATTGGCGGAACAGATCAAGCGGGTGGCCGATCAGGTCAGCTTGAGCAGTCATCGGCTGCAGGACGGAGCCAATATCACTACCGGCGCTGCCCAGCAGTTGCTGGATACCATGGCCGAGGTGGCGGCTGGGGCTGAAACGCAAGAGCAGCAAGTGGCCGCCATCCGGGAAGTGATTCAAACAGCGACACAATTTTCGCAAATGGTCGACGATATTACGGGAAAAGCCGCGGGGCTGGCCGAAGATACAGTGGATAAAGCAGTTAAGGGTGAGGAAGCCGCTGTGGTGGTTGGAGGGCAGATTCAACGGATTCAACGGTTTATGGCTCAATCGGAACATACGATGGAGCGGCTGCAATCCCTATCAACCGAGATTGAGAATATGGTCGATACTGTTCAGAACATTGCCGAACAGACCGCACTGTTGTCGTTGAACGCCTCGATTGAGGCGGCACGGGCCGGCGAGTTCGGAAGAGGCTTTGGAGTTGTCGCCAAATCAATCGGGAAATTGTCGGAGCAAACGAAAGCTACGGCCGAAACGACTCAGGATCTAGTGGAACGGATTCAACAGTTGTTTGGCGACCTAAATCAGATGATCCAAGATGAAACGCAAATGATTCATGATAGTGAACAGGCTACCGCGGTTTTAAACGAGGTTTTCCAATCGATCAGTAACGCAACCGGCAGAGTTAATAGATCACTTGGCGAGGTTACCGGCAATACCCGTCAGTTGGTACAGAAGTACCAGGACATTCTACAGGCTGTGAGCAGGATCACGGAGATAGCCTTGCACCATAAAGAAGGAACTGAACAGGCTTCCTCGGCGGCGGGGGAACATTTCAGCTGTTCACAAGAGATCATCAGCACCAGCAATGAATTGGCGCGTTGGGGCGACCAACTGTTGCAAACGGTGAATCGGTTTAGGATATAGGCAAGAGGCAGCGCGCCCCCTGGGGCGCGAGGCAACAGGCAAAAGGGAACAGGCAAGAGGGGTGTTTGATTTTAGACTTGGACAGACCAAACTCGATAAGAAAAAAGAACGCTGTTGCCTTTTGCCTAGTGCCTGTTCCCTTAAAAAATTAACCGATCAATTTAAAGATCATGGCAATTCCTGCTCCAAGCAAAGCAGTGATCGGCAGGGTTAAAACCCAGGCCCAAACGATGTTTTTAGCCAAGGCCCAACGGACCGCAGAAACCCGTTTGGAGGCGCCAACGCCCATGATGGCGGTAGAAATCACGTGAGTGGTGCTGAGCGGAACGCCAATGGACGAGGCTCCCTCGATCACCAGGGCGGCGCCGGTTTCGGCCGCAAAACCGTTAATGGGTTGGAGCCGGATCATGTTGACACCGACCGTTTTGATGATCTTCCACCCACCGATGGAGGTACCGAGAGCCATCGCTGTGGCACAGAGGACCATTACCCAAATTGGAACCCCGTGACTGGGAGTGATGATTTTTGCGCTGATCAGTGCCAGGGTGATGATACCCATCGACTTTTGGGCGTCGTTTCCACCGTGGGAGTAGGACATCCAAGCCGCAGAGAGAATCTGTAGCTTGGAAAACCATTGATTCACTGTCCTCTGGGAGAAGGGACGGAGGATCTCGTATAAGATGGACATAAAGAGATAACCCAGAGAGAAGCCGAGGATTGGAGAGGCTAAGAAAAGGAGGACGATCCGTAACACATTATCCCAGATCACTACGTGGATACTGCCGGTATAGGCGACGGCGGCACCGATCAATCCGCCGAAAAGCGCATGAGAGGAACTGCTGGGAAAACCGATATACCAGGTGATCAAATCCCAGATAATGGCGGCGATCAACGTGGCGATAACGATCTTCTCCACCACCAAACTACTGTCGACCAGGCCGTTTGAGAAGGTTTTGGCTACTTTATCACTTATCAGGGCGCCCACAAAATTCAAGGAAGCGGCCATGACTATCGCCGCCCGTGGCGAGAGTACCCGGGTCGAGACCGAGGTGGCAATGGAGTTGGCGGTATCGTGGAAACCGTTGATAAAATCGAAGCATAGCGCCAATAGGATTACAATGACCAGTACGGTACTAAGCATTTTTCATAATAACCCCTTCGGCAAGATTGGCCACATCCTCGCAGGCATCCAGGGTATTCTCTAAGAACTCGTAAATTTCTTTCCATTTGATGACTTCCAGGGCATTGGTTTCGGTGGCGAATAATTGAGTGATGGCGTTGCGGAAGACCTCATCGCCATCATTTTCAATCCGGTTGACCTCGATGATCCGTTTGGCCAGTGTGGTACTGCGTTTCATGTTTTTCAAATCAGCCATAACCAGATTCAACTCATTGGTGCAGTCCACGATCAAATGGGCCAACTTTTTGGCGTCTTCCCGTATGTTTTTGACGTTCAACATATAAAAGCGGTGAGCGGTGGATTCAATGTCGTCGGTGATGTTGTCCAACTCTTTGGCAATCGCGTAAATATCCTCGCGATCGATGGGGGTAATGAAAGAACGGTTTAGCTGGGCTAAAATTTGGTGGACCTGTTGGTCACATTGGTGTTCAATTTTTTCCATCTCCTTAATCCGTTCCGGAGTAGCAACATAATCGGACATCAACTGATCCAGTTTTGCAGCGGCTTGACAAGTAATTTCGGAGGTCTCAACGAATAAATCAAAAAAGATTTCTTCTTTGGATGTGATTCTAAACATTGGGCACCCTCGCTTTCCGGTAATTAATTTTTTTATCGTAACCCTTGCAACGCATAAAAATCCCTTGTTTCAAGGGATGAAGTCCTTGAAGTGAAAATTTGGTTTTCAAAATTAAAACCGATTTCCAAAATCCTACTTGATTATATACTACTCCAGTACTGAATACAATCTCAGCCTCTATTTCCGCGATCCGCGAACAGCACATGAAGAGGGGACGGCTTGTCCTTAACAAATTCTTAATCTGTGGATAAACCCGGCTTAAACCCGGTTCGTTAGCATTGATCTCAAAGGAGTGATCATCCATGCGACGAGCAGTTTATACATTCGTATTGATGACTATCATAACCGGATCTCTATTTTTTAGCGGTTGTGCGAATCGGAGCCGGATTGATATTGTCGGTTCTACCTCGGTGCAACCCATCGCCGAGGCATTGGCCGAGGGATATATGGAGTCTCATCGGGATGTGAATATCAATGTCCAGGGCGGAGGTTCCAGCGCCGGGATCAAGGCAATTAAGGACGGCACTGCCGATATCGGAACCAGTTCCCGACCTCTCGCTCCCGCGGAGCAGGGCAAGGATCTCAAACCGGTCACGATTGCCTGGGATGGCATTGCGATCATCGTCAATTCACAGAACCCGGTCGCCGGTCTAACCGGCGAACAGATTCGCGGGGTCTTCGCCGGGACCATCAGGAATTGGTCCCAGGTGGGTGGGGCGAATCGCCCGATTATGGTGGTCAACCGCGAGGAGGGTTCGGGAACCCGGACCGCTTTTACCGAACTGGTTATGAAAGAGACTCCGCTAGTAGCCAAGACTATCGTTCAGAGTTCTACCGGGGCAGTAAGACAGACGGTAGCCGGAAATCCGGATGCCATCGGTTATATTTCCCTTGATGCGGTGAATTCGGAGATCAAGGCGTTGGCGGTTGACGGGGTTGTTTGTAATGCCGGTAATATTCAAACGAAACGTTATCCGATTACCCGGCCTTTTCTTTTCATTATCGATGCCAACAAGACAGATAAGGCGGTGGCCCGGTTTGTCGATTTCGTTCTCCATGACGGCCAGGCGATCGTCATTCAAAATGGGTTGGTCTCAGTTAAGTAGATTTCACAAATCAACCGGCTTTTTACCTTTTTCCAGGAGGCGCTCATGGAAGTTCAGGAGAGGCGCGCGCGCGCGGTCAAATTGAAAGAACATGTGATTGCGAATCTGCTGTTGACGGTCGCCTGCGTTGCGGTGGCCGGGGTCATTCTCATTATTTTCTTTGTTTTCCGGGAGGGTTGGCCGGTCCTGATGAAATACGGGCCCTTTCATCTCGCGTCGGGCAAGGAATGGCTACCCACATCGAATTACTTTGGGTTGTTGCCGTTGATTGTCGGTTCGGCCTATGTCACGCTGACGGCTTTGGTATTTGGGGTGCCGCTCGGCGTGGGATGCGCCGTGTTTATGGCGGAGATAG
>DASVMB010000474.1:0-9819 GCA_036384575.1 Bacillota bacterium | reverse complement strand
AGGATGAAACCACTATCGTGGATGGCAGGGGGGATATTGCCGGGATCAAAAATCGGATCAATCAGATCAAAGTACAGATCGAGGATACTACTTCCGATTACGACCGGGAGAAGCTGCAGGAACGTTTGGCCAAACTTTCCGGTGGAGTCGCCGTGATTCAAGTAGGCGCGGCGACCGAGACAGAAATGAAAGAGAAGAAACACCGGATTGAAGATGCGCTCTCCGCGACCCGGGCCGCTGTGGAGGAAGGTGTTGTTCCCGGGGGCGGTGTAGCGCTTTTGCAGATCGCTCCGGTACTTGATGGAATCACAGAAACCGGTGATGTGGCTACCGGGATCTCAATTGTGAGAAAAGCATTATTCGAGCCTCTACGGCAGATAGCCAACAATGCCGGCGTAGAAGGTTCGGTAATTGTGGAAAGAGTAAGCGGCATGGAACAAGGCCAAGGGTTTAACGCTTTGACCGGGGAGTATATGAATATGATCGCTGCCGGAATCGTCGATCCGGCCAAAGTCACTCGGAGTGCCCTGCAAAATGCGGCGAGTATTGCGGCGATGCTTCTAACTACGGAATGTCTGGAGACGGAGATTCCGGAAAAGGAAAAACCCACTCTTCCCGGTGGTGGAGGCGGCATGCCCGGCGGACTGGGTATGGATTGACACTTGAAAAATCCGGCTAACTGCGGCCGGATTTTTTTATGATATGCTGCGACTCACCCCCTTGCCCCCTCTCTCCCGGCAAGCGGGAAAGAGGGGAGAAGGCGGATTCGGAGCAGTGCAATAGGCAACGGAGGATCTGGGTTACGCGCGCACATGTGCGCGACTTTGGCGCTTGCCGCCAGAGAGAGCGAGAGTGAGTCGAAAATAGCAGTTTTCCGCATAATTTTTTAGTGCATCACAGGAAAAAAAGACCATTGCGGCGAATCAGTTCTTCAATCGTCGGGACGGGTTTTCTGTGGTCAAATTTTTCATTGGGAGGTTGATGATTCATGACGACGCAATTGAAATTAGGTCTGCCCAAGGGCAGCCTTCAGGATTCCACACTGCGGTTATTCAAGAAGGCCGGTTACAATATTACTGTAAGCGAGCGTTCATATTATCCTACAATCGATGACACGGAACTGGAGACCATGCTTATCCGGGCCCAGGAGATGTCGCGTTATGTTGAGGAGGGCGTTCTGGATGCCGGAATTACGGGAAATGATTGGATTCTTGATAACCACTCCCAGGTGGTTCCGGTAGCGGATCTTTTATACTCCAAGCAAACCCTGAATCCGTGCCGCTGGGTTTTGGCCGTTCCCAACGATTCCTCTTTTCAAAAAGCCGCGGACCTTGATGGCAAAAGAGTCGCCACTGAACTTCTTCATGTAACTGCGGATTATTTCGCCAAATTCGGTGTAAATCCGGAGATAGAATTCTCCTGGGGAGCCACAGAGGTGAAACCGCCGGTATTGGCCGATGCCATCGTGGAGATCACGGAGACCGGCAGCTCGTTGCGGGCAAATAAGTTGCGTATCATCGACACAGTGCTTGCGGTGAAAAATCAATTCATTGCAAACCAAAAGGCTTGGGAAGACCCATGGAAACGCCAGAAGATCGAGAATTTAGCGATGCTGCTCAAGGGAGGACTGTTGGCTGAGGGAAAAGTCGGCCTCAAAATGAATGTGGAAAAAAAGGACATGGAGAAAGTCCTGAAGATACTGGATTCATTGAAAAAGCCCACGATATCGCAACTTTCAGACCCGGATTGGATTGCGCTTGAGGTGATCAGTGATGAAAAGGTGGTACGGGATCTGATTCCGCAGTTAAAAAGGGCTGGAGCACAAGGGATTGTGGAGTATCCCTTGACAAAGGTGATCTACTAGAACCGGGGTGATGAGGATAGCAGAGAAAATGAATCTCTACGGGTCTATAGATGAATTCCTTCCCATAAGATCTGATGAGGGGAGGGGTTATGGATGCGGAGCGTGGAAATAAAAAAAATCGGGGCTGGATCCGCTTTTCAGCTCTGTTTCACTATCGGTGCTATGGCTGGTTTTGTGATCTGCCTTATCTTTCTGATTACCGGGAGCTTATTGCAGAATATCGGGATGGAACTTGGGACTTCGCTTGGCTCCGGAGGACCGTTAACGATCGGAGCCGCAGTCGCGGGAGTGCTTATCGGCAGTTTGACCTATGGTTTGGCCAGCGGCATCCTGGCTGCCGCCGGCGCGTTCATCTATAATCTCTTCGCCGCGGCGGTGGGAGGAATTCGGATCCAGATTGATATCAATGATTGACAAAATAAATCTTGAATAAACCCGCGAAAAGGAACAACTTTTAGTTGTTCTTTTTTTATGAATCAGTTTGGTCTTCTGTATCGCTGGCCCGGCATCAACAAGCGCGAATGGTTCATCAACATTAAAATAGGGAAGAATCAGTCCGTCTATTCATGCGATTGAATGAGCAAGGGTCTGTCTTAAAAGCAAACAATGGATAACCGCCCTTATCCCCACCAGGCCCTAAAGGACCTGGCTATGCCTGGAAAAATCATCTCAAGCCCCATGAATGGGGCTGGGTAATGCCTCCGGTTCTTCCCAGCCCGTTTTAACGGGCTTTAGAATGGTTTTTAACTCAGCCCGGGGTTTCTCGCGTCCCATGGGACGCGCACCCCGGGTGGACGGAATGACAGATCGGACTTTTGAGACAGACCCTTGCTTGGTTACACCCATGGTTATGATGTAATCGGCAGGATGATAGCGTGCCCAGGCTGACCCGGACATGAATGGGCGTCAAAAGGTCATTTTTCAGTGACTAAAAATAAAAAACACCGGAATGCGAAAAAGCATTCGGTGTCAAGTACGACGTTCAAAAATGAAATTTTAATCTGAAAATAATTTGGTGCCCAGGACCGGACTTGAACCGGTACGGTTGCCCATACGCCCCTCAAACGTACGCGTCTGCCAGTTCCGCCACCTGGGCACGAAATCGACTATTTAATATTATAAGGTCTCTTCATCAAATTGTCAACCGCTCTTTATCCACTTTCAAGGAATTACCAGACAGATAGGCTATTTGTAAAACCTTCCTGAGCTCGTGTTTCACTTCCACCCCGGTAACGGCGCTGTCTCTCTAGTATAAAACCCGCCATGCGTGGCAATAATCTTTCGTAGACGCATCATGTAAGCATTTGAGGGCATTCTACCCGGATAGTGATTGAAATGTCGGCCTAAAATGTTCCGGGAAGTCCTGATAATGATCGATGATCGTGCGCGTACGCAAAACACTCGTTGCAACAGGCGGGAGTTGATTGATCGAATGTTGGTGAATAAGGTTGAGATCTGCGGAGTAAATACCGCAAAGCTTCCGGTTCTCTCCAGCAACAAAATGCGGGAGCTTCTGACCAGGCTACAGGCTGGAGAGCGTTCGGCCAGGGAAGAGTTGATCAACGGGAATCTGCGTTTGGTTTTAAGTGTCATTCAACGGTTTAACAACCGCGGCGAATACGTGGATGATCTCTTTCAAGTGGGCTGTATCGGTTTGATGAAGGCTATCGACAACTTTGACCTCTCGCAGAATGTGAAGTTTTCAACGTATGCCGTACCGATGATTATCGGCGAGATCCGCCGCTATTTGCGAGATAATAATCCGCTCCGGGTCAGCCGCTCACTGCGGGATATCGCTTACAAAGCCTTACAAGTCCGGGATGCCCTAATCAGCAGAAATTCCAAAGAACCCACAGTGGCGGAGATCGCCGAGGAGTTAAAGGTTCCCCGTGAGGAAGTGGTTTTCGCACTCGATGCCATTCAGGAACCGATCTCACTATTTGAGCCTATCTATCACGATGGGGGCGATCCCATCTTTGTAATGGATCAGATTAGTGATGAACGGCATATGGACGGGCAGTGGCTCGAAGGGCTCTCGATTAAGGAAGCCATGTCAAAATTGAACGATAGGGAGAAACTCATTTTAGAGATGCGTTTTTTTGAGGGACGGACCCAGATGGAGGTGGCCGAGGAGATCGGGATCTCCCAGGCCCAGGTCTCGCGGCTTGAAAAGACCGCTCTTAAGCATATGAAACGTTATATTTCGGGAACGAATGATAAAGAATGAGAATTTTAGGAGGCTTCAACTTGTTTCGATATCGGTTTTTTGTACGGATCATTACAGCGGGATTGATTGTAGCCCTTTTCCTGTTGATCGGTTTCGCCGGGACGGGCACCGCGTTAACCCGACCAATCATTGAGGCATATAACCGGACCAATTTAATCCGGCTTCATGTCGTAGCCAATAGCGACTCGCCACTTGATCAAGCGGTTAAACTGAAGGTTCGGGACCGGATCATCGAAGTCACGGAGCCGCTTCTTTTACGGGTTGAAGACCCCCAAAAAGCGGAGCGGATTTTGCAGAACCATCTGGAACTTTTGAAAGAGACCGCCAGTGAAGAACTGCGGCGCAATAACCGTTCCATGCCGGTCCAGGTAAGTGTGGGCCAGTTTTCCTTTCCGGAGCGTGCTTATCCATTCGGGATTCTTCCGGCAGGCGACTATAAAGGAGTACGGATTGTCCTGGGGAAAGGGTTGGGAAAAAATTGGTGGTGCGTACTTTATCCGCCCTTGTGTCTGCTAGATCCGGATGCCCCTTCCTCTAGGAACACGAACCGTCAAAAGCCTGTCAAAATCCAGTATCGCCTGGCCACTTTGGAAAGACTGCTCCAGCAGAAAGGTTTGGCGATGAATGGTTTTTGGCAGGGATGGGGTAAATATTTCGGACTTTTATAACCATTTCTTGCGTTTAAAATACCAAAGCATTCCGGCGGTTCCGATGAGAATGAGGGATAGGACGCACCAGATACCGTATTTCCAAGATAGGCCGGGAAAATGTTGAAAGTTCATACCGTAAAAACCCACGACTAATGTGGCCGGCAGGATGATGGTTGAGACAATCGTAAGCGTTTTCATGATCTCGTTCATCCGGTTGGAGATGGAAGACAGGTAGATTTCCAGGGCACTAGCAACGATCTCGCGTTGAGAATCACTGATTTCGTGAAGCCGGATCAGCTGATCATAGTGATGACTCATAAACGGCAAGGCCTGGTCGTCAACGAAGGGGTTATCACGCCGTGAAATTAAGGCAAATACTTCGCGCATCGGCGCCAAGGCTTTACGGATCTCTATCAATTCCCGTTTTAGGTTAAATAGTTCGTTGAGTAGTTGATTATCGGGCCGGGAAAAAATTTTGTCTTCAAGCTCTTCGGTGATATCCGCAACTGTGTCGAGCGCCTCAAACCCGGCCTCAATGATTGGTTGAACCAAATAGTAAAAAAGGATATCCGACCCCTGACTGAAAAAGCGGCTTGGGGGATTTGTTTTTTCCGGCCAGTAAAAATTGGGCCGATGGATTGTAATCAGGTAATTACTTCCCAGAATGAAATGACAGACTTGATAGGTTTGGTGGTAATGAATCTCCTGAAGCAAGATATGGAGATAATCGTCAAATTCCTCAAGAAAAGCCCGGGGACCCGGGGTAAAGAGCCGCTCGATCGTCAACGGATGGAGAGAATCAAGTCCGGTCAGTTCCTGACTCAAACTATCGGGGTCGCCTTCCAGATCCAGCCAGACCACGGCGGATCGATCGGCAACGGCATTCTTAAAAGAGCTATTGGAGACAACTTCCAAAGGCTGATCTGGGTGCCAGATGTAGAGCAAGATCTTCACCTCCAGAGAACATTGGGAAATAATTCGCCACTGAAGGTACGGCTCCTGCTCCTGGTCAGACTTGGGACTTTAACATCCGCCGATAGGCTTGGTTAATTGCAGCCTCCGGATCCTCGCCTCAGGACTTTTTTCTGGATTTGGCCGGCTGTTTTTGATTCGGTTTTGATCCGGATTTGGTTTGGCCTTGAATATCCTTGGGTATGATTTTGCCGGGTTGCACCAGGATGCAAAAGAGTATCCCCAGCCCGGCGCAGACTGCGGCAGTAGTGTAAAAGACCGGAGGTTTGGTAATCTTCTCTGCCAGTCCGAAAAGGGGAGGTCCCACAGCTACTCCAAAGAAACGGACCGTGCCGTAAAGGCATGTTACCAGACCCCGTTCGGTTTTGGGAGCGCTGGAGGTGATCAATGTATTGAGTGAAGGCAGAACCGCCCCGGTGCCTAGCCCCAATACTGCCGCACTCAAGGTAAAGCTGAGCGGCTTACGGCAGGGGGTAAAGAGGAATAACCCCGCCCCCACGAGGATTAACCCAGCCACAACGGCCCATTTAAGGATTTTGGCAAGGTGTTTTTGCATCACGGTACCCAGGATGAAGGCTGTTACCGCCATCAACAGTACGGGCACTGCCAGAACCAGTCCCCTTTGAAAGATCCCGATCTTAAATTGCTTCTCCAGAATATCCGCGAAGAAACTCAACAACCCAAAGAGCGCGAAAAGAACCATAAAACCACTGGCAAAAGAGATGATGAGGGCAATGCCTTTTTCTTTGAAGATTTTTTTTAGGTTTTGAAAATATTTGGGGATCGGTTGGACATTGGCTTTCAATTTCTCCGTGTTTTCCTGGACAATGAATAATATGAGGAAGGCAATGGGGATTGCCAGGATCCCGTAACTGAAAAAAGGTATATACCAGGATATTAGGGCCAAAGCGGCCCCTGCCAGCGGGCTGACGACTTTTCCTAATCCGTTGGCTGCTTCGAGTAACCCTAGAACTTGAGAGCGTTCTGTAGATTGAATCAAATCTCCGGCCAGTGCCATGCTCAATTGGTACGTGCCACCGGCGCCGATCCCTTGAATGACCCGGGCAATAATGATGTAGATAAAAGCCTTTTCTTGAAAGAGAATCGCGAAGACCCCGGCAAGGATACCGCCGATTCCGTAGATTAAAAGCGCGGGAAACATCACGGCCTTGCGACCAATTCGATCGGAGATCATCCCGGCGAAGGGGATGACGATTCCGGCAGGAATTGAGAAAACTGTAATCAGTAATCCCACTTGGACCAGTCCAATGTGAAGTTCCTTTTGAATGGCCGGGAGCACCGGGATGAGCATCGAGTTGCCTAAAACCATGATGAAAGGAACGAGGCAAAGAATGGCCAGAGTGGGGTAGAGTTTTTTATTCACGGATGGATTTCCTCCATAAACAAGTGGTTGGGTTTTTTCTGGCTTGGCTTGTCCTTTTTTTTACGCGGACTTTTTTAGTATGCACCGATCCGTTTTGAAAAACTCCGGTTCACTCCGTGAAACATGGTTCAACCTTGATTGCCCAGAATATGGAGGTAACGTATGGCCGCCCAACTATACGCTTCGCTTAGTTTGACATTCAGTAGGTTCGGTGAATGGGTGGCGATCCGGATCTGTTCGGGATGATTGTTCTTTACCAGATCGACGATCACCAGTGTGTGATGGAAAACCCCGTCACCGGTGAAAGAGAGTTGGATTAGATCCGCTATTTCGAGTTCTTTGGGATTGCACTCTACTGCCACCGGTCCGGGACCGGAATGACCGGTGAGGAACTGGTAAAGGAAGTTTACCCCGGTCCAGGAGGGTGATTTCTGGTTGGGGGTCTGGTAATACCAGCCTAGTTCGGTGGCATAATTCATCAACGCTCCCCCTGCGTATAACACTTGGGAAGCAAAATTTGTGCAATCACCGCCCAATGAGGAATAATCAAAGTACCGCGGGTTACGGCCGAGGGCCCAACGTTCTGTATATGCTTTGGCTTCTTCTCTCAGATATGCGGAGGTTATGCGGGGTTCTTTACGGAAAACGTTCAAATCGATACAGCCTCCCGTTCGTTTTCAGTTTTACTTTCACAATATGCGTGAGGGTGTGCGCGCGCCCCTGCAGAAAGCGATTATCGGAACTCATCGGCCGACGCGGTTAATCAGTCCGGATAAACCAAAAGGGCTTGTAAAAGTGGGGATTGAATGCGAAAAATGGCTAAAGTTCGCGGCATTACGGCCGATATAATAAAAGACCGAAACAACAATAGGCAAAGTGTTGATTGTATCGTTAATCGTCAGTGGTTACCACGGAGGGGTTGTTCATGGGCGGAGAGGTTGTTTGCAAGATCAAGCCGGAAGAGTGGGAACTTAACCGGAAACAGTTGGAATTGACTGCGCTCGAAACCGAATTGGCTCAGAGAGAATTGGATCTCACAACCCTTAAAACGGAACTCCAGTTATTTCAGGATCGATATCTGAAGGCCCTGGGCGATCTTTATTCCAGACTGGACGACCTACAGGCCCGGATCGCTCAACGCAAAGGGAGCTTTCATCCGCGGGATAAACATATCCCGAAGGAAGAAACCCAAACCGGGCCCAAGGTAGAGAACACATCGAAGGATACCGATACAACCAAAACCGAAAAGACTGGAGCTAAAAGATCACATCATTTCCGTCCCACTGAACAACTGAAGAAACTCTACCGGGAAGTGGCGAAACGGATCCATCCCGATCTGGCCGGTAGTGAGAAAGAACGAACCCGATACCAAAAACTAATGGCCGAAGCCAACCGGGCTTATCGGGAAGGAGACGAACTACAGCTCCAAGCCCTTTTGAGTCAAAGCGGCCAACCACTCGAATCACCCCGGGAGGATGAATATCAGATTCGGTTGGGAAGGATAGAGCGGCGAATCGGGTTAATCCGGGAGCGGCTAAAAGCTATCGATGCGGAGATTGCAACTTTAGAATGTTCGACATTGTATGAGATGCGGTTTAAAGTCGAGGAAGCCGAGAAAAAGGGGATTGATCTCCTGGCGGAAATGGCGAGCTACCTCAGGCGTCAGATCGCCCGGGCCAGGGTCGAACTAGCGGCTTGGAATGAGAACTGCGGGGAAGGACTCTCCGCTTAAGGAATATTCGCGCAGTGCGCGCGGATCGTCTCATCGAATTCGAACAAAATGGAGTCGGTAAAGATGGAAGTCATAGCAGCACAGGCCACCAGCATAACCTCACTTAATTCTCTGGCCCATGATATGGAAGCAACGGAATTACTAACCCGGGGTTTGGATATCGCTGCGGACTTGAGCGGTGGCGGGTTGGAATTTGATGATCCCCGGGTCGAGCTGGCGGTAAGGCGTGTTATCGGTAAAGGGCAAGGCCGGATTGGTTTACGTGATATTGCGACCATAACACAACTCAACCTGTCCCGGCTGAATCTCGGTTCTCTCTCCGGAGTGGAACAGCTTCATGCCTTGTCGCAGTTCCAAGCGATGGGAAACCGGCTCACGGATCTGGAACCCTTGACCGGTTGCCCGGATTTGAGGGAACTTAACCTCTCCAATAATCGAATTGAAGGATTAGAGGATCTCGCCAAACTTACCAAACTGGAACGGCTCCATCTGGGGAGAAACCGGATCAGCGATCTGAAACCTTTGACAGGGTTTAGGGAGCTACGGGATTTGGTCCTTTCGTATAATCAGATTCAAGATCTGGAACCATTGGCTGAACTGAGTCAATTGGAAGAGCTACACCTTATCGGGAATCAGATCAGGGACATTCGCCCTCTGGCTCGTTTGCCCCGGCTCAGAGTCTTATCTCTATCTCATAATCAGATCCAAGATATCGGACCTTTGGAGCAGCTCAAACATTTGCAGCGTCTCTGGCTTAGTGATAACCGGGTGGAGGAGATCTCACCCCTTGCCCTTCACCAGCAATTATATCTGTTATATCTTGGTTCCAATCGGATTCGGTCCATTAGTGCCTTACAAGGGCTATCCGGACTACGGGATCTAGATCTTTCCAACAATCAGATTGAGTCCCTCTCCGAACTTTCCGCTCTTAAGCAGCTCCAAATCTTACTGGTTTCCGGAAACCGGATTGGCGAGATCGGGATTTTAGGG
>DASVMB010000473.1:0-3605 GCA_036384575.1 Bacillota bacterium | reverse complement strand
GGTTTGATTCCGGCAGATATTGATCCCGTATCTCCAATTCCCTGCTGCCGATGAGCAATAAGGCCGGTTGACCTTGGTAGGTTATCGATTCGACACCCAAGAGGTAGTTTTTATCCCAGTCCAACGAGAGTTCCGTGCCGGTTTGCGATGTTACCGCCAGACCCATTCGCAGCAAAAACTGAAGCGGCAGCCAAAATTGGCCGTCTTGCTCAAATGGTGCTTGATTTAGTGAGGGTTGGGATCTCCCGTCTAAATAATAACTCCGGTTCTTGGCGTACATTTTAACACTAATCTTGCCAAATTTAAAAAACAAGTCGCTCGCTGAGATATCCCAGGCAGTCACAATGTTCAAATATTTATTAAGAAAGGGTAGATTGATGTAAACCGCTCCATCCCTGTTGATGGCCTGCACCTCCGGTCCTGCCGGCAGACCGGCAAAGGAAAGAGCCATCGAATTATCGGCAACCGCAGTTCGGGCAAGCAAAAGTAAACCCAAGGCGGTTATAGCCAGCCATTTATTTATGTACAATCTTGCCCCGCCTTTCGTTATAATTTTTCAAATCCATGCTTCGATTTTCACCCGGTGTTTCCTGCCGTCAAAACCCCAGGAAAGAGTTACTTATAAGATCTTTGGTAGAAAGTTATGATAAATACCAACCCGAAGCTCAACCTGGTTGTAAGTCATTTATCGGTAATGGACAAAAAAATCTGAATAAAACTCCACGTTGGACATGCCGATATATCTATATTTCTAGGAGGAGGCCGGCGTAATAAGCCGTAATAGCCTCCTCCTATCGTAAATCCCCTCCGGGAGCCATGAACTGGCCCTTTTCTCGGGTTATCTAGATGAATTCAATGTGAATATATCAGGAATTAGCACATCCGATCCATAGGATCCATATGCATCATCGGATTCATCATACCCATCGGCATTGTACCACAGGGTGTCCCCATGGGCATTGCCATAGGTGCGATCGCCACCGCCGTACCTCTGGGAGCCAGTACGCAGATTCGGGTCATTCCGGCTGGGGCCACGGCTTCCGGCCTACCCCTGTGTTCCATGCAAGGATCATCTTGATGACGACAACGATGATGATGTGACAAAGGAATATCACCACCTTGTATTTTGAGATTGGGGAATTTCGATACCCACTATATTTTATTATTAAAAACCATGATTGCGCTTGGGACAAAATTGAATCTTACTCCTACTTCCAATCTATCATAAAATCTTGACACGGAAGCCTTACATAAATCCCGGAAAACATTGATATCCTTGATGCCCAAGCCAATTTACTTTGTTTTTGACATCCATCCATTGTTCCATAGACCTAACCCGTCTTGCATTTATCATATTATCTGAATATAATAATTATATAATTAAAAAAGGAGCGGTCATATGCAACGTCCCGATGATCTTGAATTGTTAACCGCCAAGGCGGAATTACTCAAGTCCATCGCCCATCCGGTAAGACTTTGTATTGTAAAAGGCCTAATCGAACAGGGTGAGTGTAATGTCAATAAAATCCAGGATTGTCTGGCGCTCCCCCAGTCCACTGTCTCACAGCACCTGGGAAAATTACGGGACCTGGGAATCGTCCGGAGCCGGCGCCAGGGGGTCGAGGTTTATTACCAGGTAGTGAATGAAGACATTCAACGAATCGTACGATCCCTATTTCCGACAAGCTCTTGATTCGTTCGTTAATTCACTAACAGTCTTATTTTGGGTATTGATTAATAATCTTCAAGGAGTGATACGGATGGCAAAAAAATATGTCATTATCGGCGGTGTTGCCGGCGGGGCCAGTACCGCGGCGCGGCTGCGGCGCCTGGATGAGCAGGCGGAGTTGATTTTGATCGAAAAAGGAGAGGCCATATCCTACGCCAACTGCGGCCTACCTTACTATATCGGTGGGGTGATCTCGGAGCGCGATCAGCTCTTCGTCCAGACCCCGGCAGGAATGAAGAAACGCTTCAATATCGACGTGCGGGTGAAACATGAGGTTCTGGAGATTGACCGCCCCAAAAAAGAGCTGGTAGTGAAAGATCTCCAGCAAGGCCGGACTTACAGGGAGAGTTACGACAAATTGGTCCTGGCACCCGGTTCCTACCCCATAGTTCCGAAGATTCCCGGAACTCAGCTGCAACAAGTCTTTACCCTCCGAAATATTCCGGATACCGACCGGATTAAGCAGTATCTTACCGAGCACAAGGTCAATTCCGCGGTGGTGGTCGGGGGCGGCTTTATCGGACTGGAGATGGCGGAGAATCTGAACCAGGCCAAAAAACAAGTTACCTTAGTGGAGCTCGCGGATCAATTATTGAACAATCTGGACTTTGAGATGGCGGCCCCGGTTCACCAGGAGTTGCGCTCCCATGGTATCGAGCTGATTTTAGGCGACGGACTGGCCGCTATCAGTGAGGCCGGGAAAGGCCTGGATGTAATCTTGAAGAGTGGCAGGAAGATCACGGCAGACATGGTGATTATGGCGGTGGGGGTCCGGCCCGAGACCAAACTCGCGGCGGAGGCTGGTTTAAAACTCGGAGCAACCGGAGCCATTCATGTGGATGAATCGCTGCGGACCTCCGATCCGGATATCTATGCTGTAGGAGACGCGGTGGAAATTCGGGAGTTCATTTCGGGAAAGGAAAGTTGGGTACCGTTAGCGGGTCCCGCAAACCATCAGGGTCGTTTACTCGCGGATATTTTAACCGGTCGGAAGGAAATTTACCACGGAGCCCAGGGGACGGCCATCGTGAAACTGTTTGACCTGACCGCCGGTTCCACCGGACTTTCGGAGAAGGCCTTAAAGAAATGGGGGATTCCTTACCGGAGCACCATCACCCATTCCAACTCCCACGCCACCTATTATCCGGGTTCGGTGCCGCTGACGTTGAAGCTCTTATATGCTCCGGATAACGGCCGTATTCTGGGAGCCCAAGTAGTAGGATACGATGGTGTCGATAAGCGCCTGGATGTATTGGCAACCGCCATCCGGTTCGAAAAGACGGTTTGGGATCTGACCGAGCTGGAGCTGGCTTACGCGCCTCCGTTCTCTTCTGCCAAAGATCCGGTAAATATCGCGGGTTACACCGCCACCAACCTTTTAAATCAGGATATGGATGTCATTACCTGGGATCAGCTGCTGGCCGAATCCGGCAACCAAAACTACCTGCTTGACGTGAGAGAACCAGTCGAATTTCAATTGGGGGCCCTCCCCGGGGCGGTGAATATTCCTCTCCCCGAACTCCGGGGCCGTCTGGCGGAGCTGCCAAAGGATAGGCCCATCATCGTTTATTGCCAGGTGGGATTGAGGGCATATATCGCACTCCGGATCTTGCGACAACACGGTTTTGAGAACGTCCGCAACTTAAGCGGAGGTTATAAGACCTTCCATGCCGTGATCCAAGAACGCCAACAGCCGGTATCGGGTGAAGCGTCCCATTCTGTGGTAGCCACCGTGGCTTATGCATCAAACGGCTCCGAAAAGGAGGAACCTTCTATGGTGATGGATATCATCAAGGTGAACGCCTGCGGGCTACAATGCCCCGGGCCAATTTTACAGCTTTATACCAGGATGCAGCAACTAAACGATGGCGAGATG
>DASVMB010000472.1:0-2191 GCA_036384575.1 Bacillota bacterium | reverse complement strand
TGAATCAGTTCCTGACGTGCGGCATCGAGTGAGTTCCAGATGTGCATTGGTTGAGTTATGCTCCCTTAACCAACAATTAAAGTACCGACGCTATGTAAATGGGATCCGCAAAATGGACTGCTAATAATGAAAAACCTTCACCGGTTGCCAATAACGGTGAGTTCCGCCGTCTTCGAGCCGTAACACTGCCAGTACCCGGGAATCGTTGTCTAAAGCCCGGGCGAGCGTGCCGATATTCTGGGAAGCAGGATATCTATCAAACGAGAGTTTACCACCATGAACCAATTTGGGAAGGTCCTCATTCTGTGGCCAGATTGGGATGAAATGGCTCAAAGCGGTGTTGATCGAGAAAAGCAGCTCTTCGATTCGGCCGGCTGCAAAGTATTCGGCTACCCCTGAAAGCGAAACCGCGTCTTCCAGGGAAAATGGTCCGGATCGCAGCCTGATCAAGGCACTCATATGGGCGCCGCATCCCAAAGTTTGGCCCAGGTCATGAATGAGTGTCCGGATGTAGGTTCCTTTGGAACATGTAATCTCGCAGGTCAACTGGGTCGCGTAAGTATACTCGGATTGCGGATCCACAATCTGCCAATGATATACCTTAATCGGCCGGGCTTCCCGTTCTACCTCCAGCCCCTGACGCGCCAAGTCATAGAGCTTCTGGCCGTGCAGCTTGACTGCAGAGAACATCGGCGGGACCTGGTGGATTTCTCCGGTAAGCCGGCCTATTGCCTGCTCCAATTGGTCGCGGTGAATCCGCATGTCGGGTTGGGTGTCAATGATCCGACCGGTGGCATCCTGGGTATCCGTCGTTTGACCCAGGGTAAGCTCTGCCCGATAGATTTTAACGGCTTCATCCATATACTGAAAAGAACGGGTGGCTTGTCCCAACCCCACTACCAGAACCCCGGTGGCCTCCGGGTCCAAAGTCCCGGAATGTCCGATCTCGGACTGGCCAAGAATACGCCGGAGTTTGGCAACGACTTGATGGGACGACATCCCCCGTTCCTTATTGACAACCAGAATTCCGTGCCACATCAATTCGCTCCGTAGTAATTACCGACGAAATTCAATACTTCCCGGATGATCTCGGGAAGCGGACCGTTTAAGCTGCATCCGGCGGCACGGGCGTGCCCCCCGCCTCCGAAATATGCCGCCAACTTGCTGACATCTACTGCAGCGGTGGAACGCCAGCTCAGCTTGATCTCGTTCGGTTTAAGTTCTTTGAAAAGAATCCCGATCTCGACCCCTTCGATGGAACGGGCATAATTGACGTAACTTTCGGTTTCTTCGTTTTCTACCGAGTATTTGGTCAGCATCTGCTGGTCAAGTATTGCCCAAGCGGTTTTACCGCCATGCTCCAAGCGAATGGTACTTAAGACTTCACCCAAAAGCCGGATGGAATTGTAACTCTTCTGCTCATGAACTTGTTCGGCGATTTTGGAAGGTTCAATCCGATAATTCTTTACAAGGTAGGTGCAGGCTTCCAGGGTATCCGCCGTGGTATTGGCAAATCTGAAAAATCCGGTATCCGTGGCGATGGCGGTATATAATGCCATGGCAATCGCCCGGTTTAACGGAATCTCCACCGCCTGCAACAGATGGAGGATGATCTCCCCTGTTGCCGCGGCATTCGGTTCAATTAGGTTCAGGTCACCGAAGCCCAGGTTCGTAAGGTGATGATCAATGTTAATCACGATTAATCCGGGGCTATCCCAGACTGCGGCGGGAAGGGCTACCCGCTCTTTCTCCGAACAATCCAAGCAGATCAAGATTTCAGGTTGAAAATCCCCGGCCAGATCCTTGATAATTGCCGGACTGCACTCCAGATAGTTATAGACCCCCGGCACCCCATCGCTCGAAACCATGCGGACATCTTTCCCGATGCTCTCCAGAGCCAGGCCCAGAGCGAGCAATGACCCAATTCCATCCCCATCGGGATGCACGTGGCAACTGAGTAAAAAACGTTGCTTCGGCCGGATACGGTTCATGAATTCCTGGAATTGGGCGAGCAAATTAACCTTCTCCACCATTGTTCTTCTGGACCTCTTTCAATAACTCCGTAATTCTCATGCCGTGTTCGATGGAGTTATCCTCTAAAATATGAATTTCCGGGGTATGACGCAAACGGATTCGATGCCCAAGTTCGGTGCGGATAAAACCCTTGGCGCTTTCCAAACCTTCCAGGGCT
>DASVMB010000471.1:0-4548 GCA_036384575.1 Bacillota bacterium | reverse complement strand
ATTTGAGAGATAAGAGATTCTTAATGAGTGAGTCCCGGTTTTTCCCTCTGAGGCCCATTCAATTTTGTCAGTGGCGGGATTATTCCACCATTCAGCCGGTGTATTACCGGTACCCAACTCTGCCGAGAAGTTTCTTAATAAATTAATAGGTTGATTATCGTCCGTTCGGCCACCAGAACCACCAGAGCCACCAGGGGCACCAAGACTGCCAAGGCCGCCAAGGCCATCACAACCTGCAATTAAAACGCTTATCAAACTCACTACAGAAAGTAGGATGAATTTCTTTGATACCATTTGAATTATCCTTCTTCTGGATGTAGTTTTTCGCTGATATTAGAAATATTACTTTTTTTAATCAATTGCAGAATATGTTGGTTCAATCACCATCAAGGAACAAACTGGAATTCAATATTTCTTTCGATAAATTTCTGGAAAATCCTACAGTAGTTTTTATTTCATGCATTTTTCAACTAAATGGAGGTGCCCTATATGCATGACCTGATCGTGATCGGCGGCGGGCCGGCGGGATACCGGGCTGCGATCCGGGCCGGACGTGGCGGACTCAGCGTCTTATTGGCGGAAAAAAGGTTCATCGGTGGGGTTTGTTTAAACGAAGGGTGCATTCCCTCCAAAACCTTGTTATATTCGGCTAAGCTTTACGAAGAAGCCCGAAACAGTTCCAAATACGGTGTAACAACGGGCCAAGTAACCTATGATCAACATACGGTCCTGGAACGGAAAACCAAAGTTATCCGGACTTTGGCTGCCGGAATTAATCGCCAGCTCCGTGAGGCCGGGGTAACCGTGGCTAGCGGCGCTGCAGAGATCGAAGGGAAGAGCAATTCCGGTTACAGCGTTCGAGTAGGGGACGAAGTGTATGAAGCCAAGAATCTGCTGCTCGCTACGGGGTCGGAACCGATTATTCCTGCTATACCCGGAGTGGCTACCGGGCTTAAAAGCGGTTTGGTTCTTACCAGCCGCGAGCTGTTGGATTTGGCTCAACTCCCGGAGTCGCTGGTGATTATCGGCGCCGGAGTGATTGGTCTGGAGATGGCGGCCTATTTTAATGCTGTCGGCACCCATGTTACCATCATCGAGATGCTTGATCATATCGCGGGTAACGCCGATCCGGAGATTGCCGCAATGCTTTTGAAGGAATATCGGAAACAGGGGATTGATTTCCGGCTTGGTTCCAAGGTCACTGCCTTGGACGACGGGCCGGTCCGCTTTATAACCGATGGCCGGGAAGAGGTTGTTTCCGCTGATAAGGTGCTGCTTAGTATCGGCAGGAAACCGGCTGTGACCGATCTGGGGTTGGAACGAATCGGTCTCACTTTAGAACGGGGCGCAATCACTACGGATCCTTCATGCCGGACCGAATTACCCGGAGTATACGCGGCTGGGGATGTCAACGGCCGTTCAATGCTGGCTCATACCGCCTACCGGGAGGCGGAGGTTTGTATCGACCGACTACTGGGTAAGGAAATTCAGATGGATTACGGGGCCATCCCGGCTGTGATCTATACCCGTCCCGAGGCGGCTATGGTTGGCGAAACCGAGGAAACGGCCGCTATCAAAGGAATAGATTACGAAGTTGCCAAGCTTTCAATGCGTTACAGTGGGCGGTTTTTAGCGGAGAACGAAGGCGGCGACGGGGTTTGCAAGCTGTTAATCGAGAAACATAACCGTAAGCTTATCGGTGCACATCTGATCGGGAGCTACGCCTCGGAGATTATTTACGGTGCCGCAATGCTGATCGAAAGCGGCAGACCGATCCAATCCATCAGTGAAGTAGTCTTTCCTCATCCCACGGTATCCGAGATTCTCCGGGACGGACTGCTGGAAGCGGTGAAGTAAAGTATAGTATACGGTAGTTTTTTTTACTGCGTTGAATTTGCCTACTCCCCTCTTTCCCGCTGGCCGGGAGAGAGGGGCGGGGGTGAGTCGTCTTCGTTGTTTACGACTCACTCTTGCTCTCTCTAGCGGCGGGCGCAATAATCATATTCCCCGGATTATTCTTTATTGAAGTCATAAAGTAGTCTGGCGTTCCATGAAAGCCTTTTTTCTGGCTGCCAGTTCTGCTTCGGCTGAAGCCAATAGCGCTTCAATATTTAGGTCTGTTACAGTAGTTTCAAACTGAACCGAATCAGGGCCGGGGCCCAGACGATAACGAGAGCCGTCGTTTTCCCGGGATAAAAACCGTTCATCCACTAATTGGCGACGAACCGTGACATGATCAAGCCCAGTCAAGCATTTTAAACACTTGACTTGGGTACGGATGATTTCATTCACGGTTTTTTCTTCATAAATGATGTCCGGTTGAAAACCGTTACTGACAGCCCTTAATAGGATCAATTGATCGCGGCGCTTGACCGGAAATCCGGATAGGCCGCTTTTAATTGTCAGTTCGACAAGGCGTTTTTTAAAATCCTCACAACGAATGGATTCCATTATTCCCACACTCCCATTAATGACTATGCCAATCAAGGTAAATTGTCTTTACAGGTCAGTGTAGACATTTCGGTTTACATTGCCTATTTTAGTAAACAAATCACTCACATGTTGGATAATCTATAAACATTATATTGATATGTTTATAGATTGTCAATGTGCGTTTTGAATGAGCAATATTTTCCCAATGGTTCGAAAATCACAGTCATCGACCTGGAGAACGGGAAAAAACTTACTGCAGTTAGCAGTCAAACGAAAGACGCCATTATTTGTTGGTAGACGTCCTCTCGAGTCAGTCCTATCAATAGCTGAGGTGAAATTGGGTAAAAAGGCCATGAACTGTCATGGCCTTTATTTCAAAGTACGGTGTATTTGTTGTTTAACGAAAAAATTTATCATCAATCTATGCTTAACTCCTGTTAGCATTCCGATGTAATATAAGTATAGTTTGCTGTTCCATTGAACCAGACTTACCGTCGGAGTTCCATTCAGGGTACAGCGAGAAAAAGGAGCCGCGCAACATGGATAACAATTGAGCTGAAGAAAAGGCTGGCGTTAATCAACCCTGGGTGGAGCTTTGAATTCCAAAACGCGTGAATAGCGCGGCGGTTTCGTCTTGAATCCGGGAGAGCAAGGTCATAAAGTAGCGAATCTCGGGATCCGTTGCCAATAAGTTGATTACTGTCCAAACTGCTGCGATAAAATCCGGTTCCAGCTCATCCGGTTGCATCTGTCGCACCAGCGGGCAAAGACTCCGGCCCCGGAGATCCATACGCAGCAGCCACTCTCCATCCGGATCCACATAAGGAGTCAGGGGGAAGATTCGGCAGGCCAGCGGACGGAGATGTCGCGGGCAACTGCCGTTACATACGGCTAATACGGATCGGTAAGCACCGTGTGTTGTAGCGATATTGACAGGATGCAAGGATACGTAAGCAGCAGCGGATTGAATGGAAACCTCACCGGGAAACAGATACATTCCGGAATTTTGGGTGAAGTTTTCGGTAGCCACATCTTCCGTACTCAGGCAACAAGCTTTGTCACATAACGTACCGCAGTCTGTTTGCAGCGGAGTGATTTGGTCCAGCCACCGGTAGGCTTTGAGAATGAGCGCGATTTGTTCCATGTTTCCATTCTACCGGAAGTGGCAGTATTATACAAATGGCAAGAAAAGATACAAATCCGGGAAAAAGGAATGAGTTCATGCGAGTTGTAGAAAATATATCA
This sequence comes from Bacillota bacterium, assembly GCA_036384575.1. Lineage (GTDB taxonomy): Bacteria > Bacillota > UBA4882 > UBA8346 > UBA8346 > DASVMB01. The sequence continues at coordinate 870 of DASVMB010000471.1, read as the reverse complement.
GAGAGACTGCGATTTTTGAAGAAAAAGGCATTATAAACTTGAGTCTCCACCACAATGTCGACCTATATTTATTGCGGGAGGAATCGCTTCGGTTATGGCTGATAAATCATTTCAAAACTACACGGAACGGCATATCGTTTGGTATGGCCATTCGGCATTCAAGATTACGGCGGAATCGGGAGCGGTCCTCTATATCGATCCCTTCCGGCTTCCCTCCGGAACCGGGGAAGCGGATGTCATCCTTATCAGCCATGAACATTACGACCACTATGATCCCCAATTAATCAAGGGTTTACGAAAATCCCGATCCACGGTGATCGTTCCCCGGGGCATGGCGTATGATGGCTTGCAAGGGATGAAACTCGGAGAGACGGTCCAGGCAGGGCCGTTTCGGGTGACCGGAATTCCGGCGTATAATATCAATAAGAACTTTCATCCTCAGGTGCAGTACTGGCTGGGGTACCTGATAGAGGTGGACGGGGTCCGGATCTTTCACGCCGGCGATAGCGACAACATTCCCGAATGGAAGGGAATGAAACCGGATATCGCGCTGTTACCGGTTGGAGGTACCTATACCATGGATGTCGCTGAAGCCGCTAAAGCAGTAGCTGCATTGGGAGCGGAACTGGCGATCCCGATGCATTATGGTTCAATCGTTGGAGTCAAGGAGGATGGCGTCCATTTCGCGGCACTGCTTAAACCGGGGCAGGGGTTGGTATTGACTCCACATTGCCCCGTGAAGAATTAGAATATAAGAAGATCCGCAGGAATCATTTCCACTGTGGATGACTCGGGGAAATAACAAATCTGTTACCTCGTTCGATATCGAAATCTCATATCCGGTAGTAGATACACATATCATGAATTACA
>DASVMB010000470.1:0-2421 GCA_036384575.1 Bacillota bacterium | reverse complement strand
TACTCATCGGGATCAACCGTACCGGTCACCAGCGGCCGGTAATACTCGGCATGAATATTCTGAATGGCGGCGATCTCTTTTTTTATCCCCTCCAGATTGGGTTTAAAGCCGATTATCGGTGATTTTGTTCCGGAAGCATTTAGCTTTTCGTACTGTTGCCACAAATCCGCCGGATCATCGGTGTATAAATTGCAGATGAACCGGTTGCCAAGGGAGAAGGACGGCATATTGTAATCGCCGGTGCCTCTCTCCAGATCCACCTGCCTGCCGTTGACCATCTTGTAATGAACATTTTCTATCCCCGAGTCTACCAGGTTTCTGACATATCTGTCGGTATTCAACAGATTCAAGAATTGCATGGCCTTCCCGGGGTTTTTGGAAGTGACGGAGATCGCCATCATGGAACCGCTGAGTTGATTGGCGGAAATATAGAACTTACCTGCGATCGGGGTTGAAACTACCGGGTCTTTTTCCGATCTGGTCCAGATCTGGTCGGCTCCCGGCAGCCAGCCGGCTTCCCGTACAAACCAATTGCCGGTCTTATAAACTTCATCCGAAGAAGTCAAGGTGGAAGCGTCTTTTTTCAGATAACCGGCGAGGTAGTAACCGCGAACCGTCGCTAACCCCTTTTTGAAAGAGGGTTCATGATAATAATTAACGACCTGGCAATCTTTGGAACCCATCGGAACCGCCAAACCCAGCTCCTGGGGCCCGATAAATTCATAATCAGCAGTGCACCTTGGTAAATTGTAATCGTTCCGGACCACCAAGACATCATCTAAAGTCTGCTCTCCGTCTTTGACCGTTTTTAACATCGGCTCCAAAGATTCCAGCGTAGTCGCCTTGGTGATGTCAATGTGGTATTTATCCACCAAACGCTTGTTAAATACCCACCGGCTTTGCGGAGTCAATTCCTTGTTGACGGGAATGGCGTACAGTTTGCCTCCGATTCGATTCGCTTCAAGAAACAACGGATGTACGGCTTTCGTAATGCCTTTCCCGTATTTTTGCAACAGATCATTTAATGGCAAAAATGCCCCGCGGGTCACATTGGCATCATAATTGTTCGACCATGAGCACGTGAAACAGATATCATAGGGTTCGCCGGAGGAGATGATGACTCTCATTTTATCGTTGTATTCTCCCCAGTCGTATTGAAACATTTTCACCGTGGCATTAATCTTCTTCAATGTGTATTTGCTCAATTCCGCCATGACTACCGGGATATCCTTCTGAGGCGTTCCGATAGTGTACCAGACGATCTCATAAGGCTTGCCGGCCGCCTGTACTCCGCAGACCCCCAGCAGCAATACACATAGCAACGTGGTTACAACCACTACCGGTATTACCTTTTTCAACTTCAACACTCTTCCCACAAAAAACCCTCCTTTTTTATTTTGATTGAAAAAACCGCCTTCGCCGTAAGGCGTTTATGCCGAATCAAAGTTCCGTGCAACAGCTTACGGTTCAAACGGCACTTGCCTGAATGGATAAATCCTATTCCTTAATGGCTCCCACCTGTAACCCTTGAATGAAATAACGCTGGAAAAACGGATAGGCTAACGTAATCGGTAGGGTGCTAAGAAACACCAATGCCATCCTGGAGCCTTCGGCAGGCATTGTTTTATAGATTTCGACTTCATGGGCGGAAAGTATCGCGCGATTCTGCATCATGAAATCCATCTTGTTCTGGATGGCTACCAGCAAATATTGGAGCGGATACAGATTGGATTGTTGAATGTATAACAGCGCCTGAAACCAATCGTTCCAATAGGCCAAAGTAGTAAACAAGGCAATGGTGGCAATGCCCGGAAGGGACATTGGAAAGACAATGGCGCTCAGGATCTTAAATTCTCCGGCCCCGTCGATACGGGCCGAATCAATGACCGATTCGGAAAGCGCCGTTTGGAAAAAGGTCCGCAATACCATGATGTAAAAGGCGTCCACCCCAAGGGGCAGTATCAGGGCAAAAATGCTGTTCTTCAAATGGAGCATCTGGGTACAGACGATATAAGTCGGCACCAGCCCGCCGTTAAACAGCAATGTAAAAAAGGCCAGAAAGGCGAAGAATCTCCGGTAGCGGAAATCCTTGCGGTAAAGCGCGTAAGCATACATCGACATGATTAATACGCCCAAAAAAGTACCGATCACCGTGACCGTGACGCTGACCGCCAAGGAGCTGATCAGTTGATCGCTGCTTTTGAAGACATATTCATACGCCTTGAGGCTTAATTTAGCGGGGAAATAACTATACCCATTTCTGAGCAAGGTTTCTTCATCCGTAAAAGAGAGAATTGTCACCAGTACAAAGGGGAGTATGCAGAGCAATGTGAATAAAGCGATCATGAAATTAAGAATGATATTCCCGGCTCTGGATATCCTTGTACCGGGCCTTGCCTTATGCCGGGCTTTATTACCCGG
>DASVMB010000469.1:0-7061 GCA_036384575.1 Bacillota bacterium | reverse complement strand
AAGGCCTCGAAAAAGTCTTTAACGCGGACAAAAGTAATATTACCGCAGTGATGAATCAATCTTTCGGAATCTCCGACTTAACCACGGAAGAGATCGATGCCATCAAAAAAACCAAGGCTGGTTCGATGAATTATACAGTGGGCCCGATAATCAGCAAGCGTTCCGGCATCGGCTGGACCACCATCGGCCATACCGGGGAAGAAGTTTTTCTATACGCCTACGGGCCTGGAAAACCTGCCGGCTTGATAGAGAATACTGATATCGCTAAAATCATTGCCAAAGATATGGGGGTCAGCCTGGCCGACGTCAACCAAAAGCTTTTTGTAATGGCCGGAGACACCGGCTATGAATGGGGAGTCCGTACCCTGGATACCAAGTACGGTGTCAACCGTCCTTATATTATCCTGACAAGCGGCAACACCGTCGTTGAATTGATTGCCAATACCAATACCACCTATGTAAATGGTAAACCCCATTCCTTGAGGAATATCTCCTTAATCGTCAACGGCGTGCCGTACATACCCAGGGAAGCTTTGACATACCTTAAATAGCTACATGGTATAAACAGTCGCAACCTCCGGATGGTATTCCGGGGGTTGCTTTTTTGTCAAACGTCCGGTTCACTCGAAAGATCAAACTACGTTGGGTGACGATTCAGGCTCTATAACCGGTTACCGTTATCGCAGCGGCGTAACACCGTCTTCATCTATTCAGTTCTCTGAAGCAACCGGCGCAACTCTTCAGCATCATCAAAATGGAGTTTCTGGTTCCCTTGGACCAAATACTGCTCATGACCTTTTCCCGCGACAATCAGAAAATCACCAGGGTTTGCCATGCTTACCGCGGTCTTTATGGCTTTACGCCGGTCCGGTTCGATGATGAATCTTCCTTGTTCCCCCGGAGAGAGGCTTTGAAGGACATCGGTGAAGATCTGGAGGATATCTTCATGATAGACATTGTCCGAGGTTAAAATCGGCACTTCCGCATGATACGCGGCAATCGCCCCCATCAACGGCCGCTTGACACGGTCCTTCTCCCCTTCGCAACCAAAGACCAGGATCCGACGACCCCGGGTATATTCCCCTGCCATTTTGAGTATATTCTCAAGCGCCGCCGGATTATGCGCGAAATCAACCATTACCCGGAACGGTTGTCCGCAATTAATCTCTTGGTATCTGCCGGGAACTCCCGGAAAATCAGGCAAAGCCGCTTCAATATCCTCAACCGAAAGACCCTCACGGTAGGCTACAGTCACAGCGGCCAGAATATTATAAATGTTAAACTCTCCCGGCAGCCGGGTACGGACCCGGCATTCCTCATCCCCCAGCCGGATTCGGATGAGGCTCTCTAAACCCGTGCGTTCCACAGCTTCCAGCCGGCTAAAAGACCCGTCGCCCTCCCCGTAAAAAATGACCGGGACCCGGCATTCCGAGGCGATCTGTTCCGAACTCGGATCATCCCGGTTCAGCACAGCATATTTCCCGGGCTTGCCGGCGGGATCAAGGTTGCGGAAGAGTTGAAGTTTTGCCTCCATATATTGCTGGTAGTTTCGGTGAAAATCAAAATGATCATGAGTGATGTTGGTCAGAACAGCCACATCATACTCCGATCCCGCGGTCCGCTCCAGCGCTAAGGCGTGAGATGAGACTTCCATCACCACCGTTTCGATACCGTTTGCCATCATTCCGGCGAACAAACGCTGGAGTTCGATGGAATCCGGGGTAGTCCGGGTTGAATACTGCCGTTCCCGGCCGTTATTGATCCAAACCGTACCGATCAATCCGGTGGGGATATAGCTTGAATTCAACAGATGCTCAATCAAGTGGGTTACCGTAGTCTTGCCGTTGGTACCGGTAACTCCGATCAAGCGCATCCTACGGGAGGGCTCGCCATAAAATTGTGCCGCCACTTGTCCCTGAATTCTCCGGGTATAGGCTACCGGGAGCACCGGAAATCCGGCAGGCCCGGTTTGATCGGCCTCGACAATAGCCGCGCTGGCTCCACGGCGGATGGCTTCATCCAAATAGATATAACCGTCGGTTTTGTAACCCCGGACGGCAATAAAGAGTTCCCCCGGCTGAATCTTCTTGGAGTCGTTGTTCAACCCGTTGAAATCAACCTCGTAAAATTTTGGGGGGACAGGGATTATTTTCTTTAAGTCGAGTAGTTTCATTTTATCTCCACGATTTAATCTTCCCCCCGAGGCGCTGAAAAATCCCTAAACGCTCCGGACCAACATGCAGCTCAATATGGTAACTGTGGATAGTACAAGCTTGACTTCATTGGGAATCCATGCTATATTTTTTGTATCCAATAACTCGTATACGAACTATTTTCGAATTTCAATTTTATTGCAAAGTCTGTGATAAAATGGCCAATGGCGAACATATCCATCAGGAAAATTCCAATCGTCCCTTGTTCTGCCTGTTAATCAAGAATACGTGGCAGAAGCTTTCCCGCTATTACAATCAACGGCTTGCCGGTTTTGATCTGACCGTGCCCAAAGCCTTATTGTTACTGGAAATATCTCCCGGGGGCGGTGAAAGCCCCAAATCCCTCGGCACCAAACTGGATCTGGAGAGTTCCAGTATGACCGGGTTGTTAAACCGTTTAGAAAAAAAAGGGCTCATTGAACGGCGCCGTGATCCGCGGGATCGCAGGGGACTACTCATTTTTTTGACTCCGAACGGGATCATCGCCAGGGAAACGATTAAATCCCTGGTTAACGAAATGGACCATAAACTTCAGGGAGCGCTCTCTCCCGACGAAATCAAAGTCTTCCGGAAGGTTTCAACTGTCATCGGCAAACAGCTCCTCTCAAGTTGAGCCTTATTTTATTCGAATTATTCAGGGTTTTCATTGTAATTCACATTTGGTTTAGATCTTTATTTCTCTATGCGCATTCACAAATAACCTTAAAGCAGGTGAATTGGTATGAATCGTCGCGTTGTAGTTACCGGAATCGGCCTTGTCACTCCACTCGGATTGACTACCGAAGCGAATTGGGAAGCGCTCGTTACGGGACGTTCCGGTGTTGGATCTATCACTCGATTTGACACCTCAAAATTCGGGACAAAAATCGCAGCCGAGGTCAAAGGGTTCGATCCCGGTCAATATTTAGAGAAAAAAGAGATTCGCAAGATGGACCGGTTCATTCAGTTTACAGTCGCCGCCACCAATGAAGCATTGGCCGACTCGGGCCTGACCATCACCCCGGCGAACGCATCGAAGGTCGGAGTGATTATCGGATCCGGGATGGGCGGGATTGAAACTGTCTGCCAGCACCAGGATACCTTCGTAACCCAAGGACCCGACCGGATCTCGCCTTTTTTCATTCCCAGCTGTGTCATCAATCTGGCCCCCGGCCAAATCTCAATCCGTACCGGAGCTACCGGACCCAACTTTTCACCGGTTTCCGCCTGCGCCACCGGGACCCATGCCGTTGGTGAATCCTTTCATATCATTCGTCGTGGGGATGCCGATGCGGTCATCACCGGTGGTGCCGAAGCGGCTATCATTCCCTTGGCGATGGCGGGATTCGGCAATATGAAGGCCCTGTCAACCCGAAACGATGCTCCCGATAAAGCCAGCCGCCCCTTTGACGCTGACCGTGACGGTTTTATCATGGGTGAAGGTGCAGGGATTTTGATCCTTGAGGAGTTGGAACATGCGCTTCATCACGGGGCCAAGATTTATGCCGAGGTCATCGGCTTTGGAATGAACAGCGACGCTTACCATATCACTTCGCCGGCACCGGACGGGATGGGTGCCTCCCGATGCATGGAGCTGACGCTTCAGTCTGCAGGGATCACCCCCGCTGAAGTAGATTATATAAATGCCCATGGTACTTCAACCCCCATCAACGACCAGATGGAGACCAAGGCCATCAAACACTGTTTCGGTGAACACGCTTCAAAACTCTTGATCAGTTCTACCAAATCCATGACCGGTCACCTGTTGGGCGCGGCCGGAGCCATTGAGGCGGCTTATACGGCGCTCACTCTTTACCATCAAACAGCCCCGGGGACCATCAATCTCGATCATCCCGATCCCGATTGCGACCTGAATTATCTGCCGAATCATGCCCAAAAGGCGGACTTAAAGGTAGCGGTCTCCAACTCCTTTGGTTTTGGCGCCACCAACGCCTGCGTGGCATTGCGACGTTTTGAATGAAAAAAATTAAGGGCGGGTTGTAGGGGCGGGTTCAAAACCCGTCCTTATAACCCGTCCTTATAACCCGCCCTTACCATACCCGCCCCGTTTTCATGCGGGGTTTTCCACCGATTCCTGCTGCTTGATATAGTGGCTAATGGCCATTTGCTCGCTCTCAGATAAACCCTCAAAACGAAAACTGTGGTAGTAAAGATTATAGAGGCCGCTCTTGGAGTTTAAGAGACTGACTTTGGCCTCTAAACTCCGGGGAATCCCCGGCAATTGAAAAGTGGTGGCAGCCTCCGCACCCTTGATAAATGGATCCAGTGAGAGTACTCCAATTCCCTTTTCGCTGATATTTTCGATATAACCGCAAAGCCGTTCCGGATTTCCCTGAACATTAATCTCCGCGACAATATGAGTGTTCACCCTCGTTAGATTTCTGCGTTCCTCAAACATTACGCTACCCCCTTTTTCCCAGTGCATTGCTTGGTATACTAGGCTTCTCCACAGTTTTTACCGAGCAAGCGGCATAAAACCCTTCCGGATCGCCATCCCGTATCACCACGGCAAGCATTTTCTTTATATTTATCGTCAACTTTTCCGGAAAGATTACCCTTTTTCGTAAATCCCCTTGCGACCCCGGAGTGGCCCGCGACAACATCAAAGTCAGGAAAACCCGTTCCTGACCGTTACTTGGTGAGTTCCGCCGTAATCGCCACGAAGGTCTGATGCGTCCGGTGAGGGGGAATGAATATCAGATCCTCCCGGGTATTGAGCGCGTCGGGCCTTGCCATGAAAAGCTCGACACAAACGAAATCCTGACCCGGAATCGTCCACAGCACCGGGTATTTAAACTCCGGGCCGTATTCATAATGAAATTTCCGGTTCAAAACAGGATCCCGGAATGACAAGCGGCCCGGGGCATGATCCATAAACAGTTTTGCTTGATTTTCATGGGTTAGATCCAGGTTTCCAGTATACGGCTTAATCCGGAGGTCCTCAAAATCCAAATAGGCACTGGCGGAAATATCATATATCAGGCGTTCCTTCTCCGCAACCCGAATATACGGATGAAACCCGGCGTAAAACGGAAGTTCGACACCGGAACAGTTCCGGTATTCCTGATCAATCCGGAGCGTCTTCCCCTTCAGGGAGTATTTGAAATCCAGTTCAAAATCGAAGGGGTATTGGGAACGGGTCGCCCTGTCGCCCTTCAATTGCAGGGTGATGGCTGCCTCCTCCCGGGTGTCCTGATTCAGGACAGTCCAGGGAAGATTTCTGGCCAGACCGTGCTGATTCATCCGGTATTTCTCTCCATTCCAGGTGTATTCGTCATCGGACAACCGCCCACAGATGGGAAAGAGATACGGAATGCCACCGCGAACATTCTGCTCCGGATTATTGAGGGTTTCCTTATCCAAGTATAAAAGCTCTTGATCCCCCAGACTAAACCCAACAACTATACCGCCCCGTTCCGGAACCAACTTTACCCGGGATCCGGCGGCCAAGTCCTGCAGTTCATAATAGGTAAACTGATCCTGATACTTGTCAACGTTAAACAAGAGTACATTCCTCCCTTGGTATCCCGGCCATAAAAAAAGCGGGCAACGCCCGCCTGTAGTCCTAACCCGGAACCTTAGCCAGTAGGCTTAGAGACCCGTGTCACCTCACTCAAGGATATAAACCTTGATCTTCTTAACCCCATATAATGCAGCCTCACGAAAGGTTTCAAAACATAAATCGATCTTGTTGCCCTTGATCGCGCCGCCAATATCGGCAGCCTCAGCCTTGCCGTAACCTTCGACATATACCTTGGTACCGAGCGGAATAACCCGCGGGTCAACAGCGACGATCCCGAAACCCGCCTTTTTACCGGTGTAGGTTACACCATTCACCGCGTACTTCCCGCAGCTCTCGGGTCCGGGATAATAGGCAGTGGCGGTCATCGTCCGAACCTCCACATATTGATAGGAACCCCGGTTGGTCACCAAGGTCCTTAATACAGGCAGCCCAACTGCAACAAGGGATTTTACCGCCGGTTGAATCACCCGTTCCGCGATTTTGGAACGGTTGATCTCACGGCCATCCTCGTATACGATCTTGATTTGCCGTTCGATTCGACCGGATTTACCGGTGCGGACCACCTTTTGGGTACCGCGCTTCAAACTTTTATCGCGGTAATACTCAGTGGCCGGTTCGGTAACGATCGTGCGAGTGATGATCTCCGAAGTTACCTTAATAACCCGGATGGTTTGTTCCGGTTGGACGATGGTGTCCAAAGCCGGACGAACCTTATCATCCGGTCCGTAGGCGACTCCGGCTTGTGCGAGTACATCCTTGACCGGTTGGGCAATGGTATTATAGGTTTTGATGACCCCGGCCACCTTCAAGGTGACAGGAAAGGCCCGGATGACTTCAATCTCCAAATCTTCAGTCACCGGGGTTTTTAATCCCGGTTTCACTACGTCGCCCGGTTTGAGATCAACCTGTTTCTCCCGTAAAACATCAGCAACCGTAGCGTTGATGGTTTGCCACTCACAAACCGTTCCATCAACTTTCAGGGTTATTCTATCCAGTGCTGTCCGGTATGAGATAAATCCGATTACCCCGATGCACAGCACAACTCCGCAAAGTATGTAACGATATTTCGAGAATTGCCGGACCCATTGATTGACTCGTATTCCTAGCTTCATTCTTACCCCCCTTAGGAACAGAATTAAAAACCACGAAACCGGTGTCTAGCTGGGAACATATTCTTAATATGTTAGTAATAATTCGCCGGCGCAAACCGGAAATCCTGCTAGAAAGATTTTTAAGCTAAAAGGCAGCTTTTCGCTACAAAGCAGCTTTAGCTAAAAGGCAGCTTTAATTGGAGCAAAAACATATACAGAATCAGGCTTAGGGGA
>DASVMB010000468.1:0-1955 GCA_036384575.1 Bacillota bacterium | reverse complement strand
GAGGAGAATTGTAATAAATCCTCCCACGGATTGGAAAAGGGCCGAGGCTGAGGACATCCCGATATCCCCATTGCGAATCAGCGTATTATATACATAAACGTCAATTGTCCAAGTGACCGAGGATAGTATCCCCGAGTTCCGGGGTACCAGCATGAATAGTCCAAGATCGGTGTTGAATATCCTGCCGACAAAAAGTAAGGTCATTACGATGATAACCGGTGTGATTTGCGGTATGGTAATATGAATAATCTGTTGCCATCTGCTGGCTCCATCAATACGGGCCGCCTCGTACAGCTCTTGATCGATTGCGATGATCGAGGCCAAAAAGATGATGCAGTTATTGCCTACCCATTTCCAGGCATTCACCAATAGAATAATGTACGGCCAATAGACAGGTTCGGAGTACCAATAAACAGATTTGATACCGAAAGACTTAAAGATGCTCATATTTAAGAAACCTTTATCCGGGCTTAAAAAGGCTTGCACCAAATAACTAAAAACAACCCAGGAAAGAAAGTACGGTAAGAACATGGCGCTTTGATAGAATTTTGAAAGTTTTCGGCTATAGATTTCATTGAGCATAATCGCAAAGGCGATTGCAATAATCGTACAGGAAGTAACGAAGGCTATATTATAAAGAAGTGTATTCCGAATCATATTAAACGCATCCGGTGAGCGAAACAAATATTCAAAGTTGCCGAACCCGGACCATTCACTATTAAGCAGGCTGGAGAAAAAACCGCCATCGATCCGGTAGTTTTTAAATGCAACCACAATGCCGAACATCGGCAAATAGTTATACAAGAACAAAATCAGCGCTCCGGGGAGGAGCATCAGGAATAATGCCTTGTTTTTGGTTAATTCTTTAAAAAAACCGTGCTTCCCGATTTCAAGTTGGGAACTTTGGCTCATAATCTTTCTCGCCTCTTCCGCATTAATTTATCCCCGCAATTCCAACCTTCGATTCCGGATATAAAAAGGTGATAAAAGCAGGTATTCAAGTTCAATTTATGACCGATATACTAATTCGTCCCAACGGCAGTAAAGAATATCATTGTTCCTATGGCGATCAACCCTCGCTTGCTTGTACATCGATGTCATTTGAACCAATGTTAACATCCGATTTCAACTCTATTAACACCCCGTAAAAACAAAACGCCTAGGAGGATATTTCCTAGACGTCTTTTACCATAATCAAACCCATGCCAAAATAACCGTTTAGATTTTCTGGACGCCCCGCAAAACCACTTCCACGGTGCTGCCAGTCCCCTCACGGCTTTGAATGTTGATGAATCCCCGGTGTACCTTAACCACGCGGTGGCAATAAGTCAACCCCATACCCCAGTTGCTCTTTGCCGGTTTGGTGCTGAAAAATGGCCGGAAGACCTTATGCCGATTCTCTTTGGATATCCCAACACCATTGTCGGTAATTCGGATATACCGCCATTCGTATTCCCGATTGATCTCCACCAAAAGCTGGGGTTGATAACCGGGAAGCTCTTTTTCGGCCATGGCGTCACATGCGTTGATGAGCAGATTTTCAAGCACCGCCTGGATGTGTTCACGGTCTCCCAGAATATAAACGTTTTCGGCGTATTGGTTGGTGACGACAACATGTTTCAATCGCTCTTCATTATCATGTAAAACAACCTTCCATAGTTCCGTCAGGGATAAACGTTGTGGGTTTACATGAACCCGATCGGCTTGGGTATGAAGAACATCCAAGCGGAGCAAGGCCTGGGAGCAGATATCCTGCGCCCATTGGATCTGGGTACGGGCTTTGGTCACCGCTTCCCCGTCGATATCGGCAAGTTGAGTCGAAGTCATGTTCATCGCCATTTGCAGCGCGAGAAACTGATTTTTAAAAGAATGGAGTGCCAGACGGACCGCTTGATTGGCCACCTTGATCTGCCGGTCCAAGTCCCGGATCTCGATACGCCAAGAACCCAGGAACC
>DASVMB010000467.1:0-2650 GCA_036384575.1 Bacillota bacterium | reverse complement strand
TCTCGAAGAAATAGACCGTTTTGCCGAAGTTGTAGGCATTGTGTTCCGGTACCCGCACCACCATATTGGGGACCTCACCGTCGCTATGGGCAAGTAATGTACCCTCAAAGGCCTTTTGATTGACAAAATCCATACTCTTGCCGCTTAAGAAATTAAGACCGTCGATATTTCCGGGATCATCGGGGATGGTCAAAGAACGACGGGGTTTTTCAAGCCATAAAACGGTTTCGAAAATGTCGCGCCGTCCTTCCTGGATATATTGTCCCATGGAATGCAGGTCAGTGGAGAAGTCACAGGCCGCGGGGAAGATACCCTTATGATCCTTCCCCTCACTCTCACCATAGAGCTGTTTCCACCATTCCGCGAAGTAATGCAGCCCCGGCTCATAATTGACCAGAATCTCGACAAGCTTCCCCCTGCGGTAGAGAACGTTCCGGGCGGCTGCATACCGGTAAGCCGCATTCTTCTCGAGATCCGGGTTCTGAAACTCCTGATAACCGTCCCGGGCACCGTCCATGATCTCCTGAATATTGATGCCGCTAGCGGCGATCGGCAGTAAACCCACGGGAGTCAGTACCGAATATCTGCCGCCGACATCGTCGGGGATGACAAACTTGGTATAACCCTCGGCATCCGCCAATTGTTTCAGCGCTCCCCGGGCCCTATCGGTAGTGGCGTAGATGCGGCTCTTGGCACCGTTCACTCCGTACTTTTTGATCAACAGCTCCTTGATCAGCCGGAAAGCTACCGCCGGCTCGGTGGTAGTCCCGGATTTGGAGATGACATTGACCGAAAAATCCTTCTCCGCCAGGAGATCCAATAAATCAGCGGTGTAAGTGGAACTGATATTGTTTCCCATGTAAAAAATCTGGGGATAACGGCGTTTCTTACCATCCATCTGATTGAAGAAGGAATTATTCAACATCTCGATGGCAGCCCGGGCCCCCAGGTAGGAGCCACCAATGCCGATGACCACCAAAGCCTCGGAACTATCCTGGATCCGCTGCGCCGCCTTGATGATCGCCTCGAACTCCTGCCGATCGTACTTGACAGGGAGATCCACCCAGCCGAGATAATAGTTCCCGGCGCCGGTCCGGTTATGAAGCAACCCATGGGCGAGCTTTACCTGATCGCCCATCATCACTAGTTCCGGATCGGATACGAATGATTTCAGTTTGGATAAGTCCAGTTTTAGTTCCTGCTTCATAAAACGATTCCTCCGTTATGGCTATACCGGAAACCGAGCTCCGCCGGATACCCGGAACCGGTAATAGTCTGTTTAGTAAATTATTTTCCTATGCAAAACTAAACGAAATGGTTCGCTGCGAATTGTAGATTTCCTCTATGTTTTTGGCAATTTTAGCAAAAGTGTAAAAAAAGATCCTTACGTAAAGAAATCTATATAAGGAGAATCATCCTCTTTTTGGGTTTAAAGAGTTTCGCCTCAAATAAATTTTCGTGTATTTTGGTGATTTCGTGGTTAAAAAAGTCTCTATCGTACGCCAACTTTATCCACAACGAAACACACCAAAGACACGAAAATGAGTATCGGATCAACCACTAGTTCGAACATGGCTGATTTTTATTCTATCAAAACGAGGGCGCACTATAGTCCAAGTGATGACATTCAGCCACCTGGGGGCAGGCCAATTTCCCGCGATAAGCATTGAGCCCCTTGAGTAGGCCGGCATCTGCGGCCAGCGCTTTTTCCGGTCCAAGGTTCGCCAGATATAACGCATAAGGCAGGGTCGCGTTGGTAAGGGCGATAGTGGCGGTTCGTGCAAAAGCACCCGGCATATTGGCCACAGCATAATGTAGCACCCCGTCAACAACATAGGTCGGATTGGAATGGGTGGTCGGTCTGGTCGTTTCAATACAGCCGCCTTGATCCACCGCCACATCCACAATCACACTATTTTGCTTCATATATTTCAACATATCCCGGGATACAAGGCAAGGAGTCTTGGCTCCCGGTATGAGAACCGCCCCAATCACCAAATCCGCCTCTTTTAACGCGGCAATCAGATTATAGCGGTTGGACATGACTATCTTTACGTTCTTCGGCAAAGCGTTATCCAGAAAACGTATCCGGTCGGGATTTAGCTCCAGCAATGTAATGTCTCCGCCCATACCGCCGGCGATTTGTGCGGCATTAAAACCTACTGTGCCGCCGCCCAGTATCAGTATCTTGGCCGCCGGAACCCCCGGCGCGCCCTGCATCAAAACACCGGGACCGCCATTGGGTTTTGCCAAATAATAGGCCCCGATATGGGCTGCCATTCTCCCGGCGATTTCACTCATGGGAACCAGCAAGGGTAAACTGCCGTCCCCGGCCAGGACCGTTTCATAAGCGATACCGATAGATTTCGACCGTAACAGACCCTCGGTCAGCTCCCTATCATCCGCCAAATGAAGATAGGTGAAGAGTATCTGCCCTTCCCGCAGTAAAGGATACTCCAGAGGGAGCGGCTCCTTGACCTTGATGATCATTTGCGATTCAGAATAAACCGTAGCTGCATCTGTTCGGATCTCAGCCCCAACATCCAAATACTCCGAATCACCAAAGCCGCTGCCGTTTCCAGCCGTCTGTTCGATGAAAACCCGGTGCCCCGCATCGACCAAATCCTTGGCCATGGCCGGAGTACAACCC
>DASVMB010000466.1:0-4568 GCA_036384575.1 Bacillota bacterium | reverse complement strand
AGCATCTGGCAGATATCATCCAAAGGGATCTGGGCATGGATCTGAGAAATGTACCCGGGGCCGGGGCCGCCGGCGGATTGGGCGCCGGGGTGATTGCCTTTGCAAAGGCCCAATTGAAGTCGGGGATCGATATCGTGCTCGACACGGTGAAATTTGAGGCAATACTTACAGGAGCCGATTTCGTACTCACCGGGGAAGGCAAGATCGACGGCCAGAGTTTACGGGGGAAGGTTGTGGTCGGGGTAGCCCGGCGGGCCAAGACCCAAGATGTTCCGGTTATCGCCGTTGTCGGCGATATCGGAGATGAGATAGAGCAGATCTATTCCCAGGGAGTAACCGCCGTGTTTAGCATTAACCGGGTAGCGGTTCCCTTTGAAAAGGCCAGGTTAAGATGTGAAAGCGATCTGGCGCTGACCGTGGATACGCTCATGCGGACGCTGCAGATGAAGCGGGCTTGATATACCGGAGCCTCGCTTTTTTATCGGCATATCTATTGCTGTATAAATAACCGGTTAGAAAATTATCTTTGAATGGGGGAAGTGGAATCAATCAAAAATATAGTCAGGTGCAATCCAGGTCCGATTTGAATAATCATTTAGTATATAAGGAGTATGATTCATGTTAAAAGAAAAACTTATGTCCGGCCAAAAAGTCTATGGAACCATGCTCAGAATTATTCGCAATCCTGCGGTTTGTCTTCTTGCAAAAAATAATGGACTGGACTTCGTCATGTATGATTGTGAACATGGAAGTTACAGCATGGAAACACTTCATGATTTATTCATCACCGGAAATGCCATTGGTCTGGATGGTTTCCTGCGTGTGCCGATTCTTTCCAAGGACTATATATCAAGAGCCCTTGATCAAGGCGCCCACGGAGTCATGGTTCCAATGCTGGAAACTCCGGAAATGGCGAATGAATTTGTCAAATATTCGAAGTATGCGCCGATTGGCGACAGAGGATATGCTGCCGGAGCCGCTCATGTAAATTACGTATTGGGAGGAAAACATTCCGAAGTAATGGAGGAAGCCAACAATAAGATCGTTTCAATCGCTCAAATTGAGACCAAACTGTCAGTGGATAATGCCGAAGCCATTGCGGCAACTCCGGGGATCGACGCCCTCATCATCGGGCCGAATGACCTCTCAATTTCTCTCGATATCCCGGGTGATCTGTTAAACCCGATTGAGATTGACGCCATCGCCCATGTCGTTGGTGCCTGCAAAAAGAATAAAAAAGCTTTTGGTCTGCATGGGCCAGCCAAGCTTCAAGAGAAATTTAGCGACGATATTACCATCGTTATGTTCCAAACCGACGCCGAGGTCTTAGCATCCGGGTTTGCACAACTTAAGGAGACTTGTGTGAATTTTTCGGCGAAGTGATAAAAAGAGAACTTGCGCAGCCATACGAATAGAAGGAGAAATTAACGTGAAAATCGTTGTTTTGGATGGATTTACCTTAAACCCGGGCGACTTGAGCTGGAGGGGTCTGGAGGAACTTGGCCCGCTCACAGTCTATGATCGGACTCCGGAAGATAAGATTTTGGAGCGAATCGGAACTGCCGAAATAGTCTACACCAATAAAACCCCGCTTTCCCGGGAGACCCTCGTCCGGGCGGCTGCGATGAAGTTTATCGGGGTATTGGCCACCGGATATAATGTCGTCGACACCAAAACCGCCAAGGAACGGGGGATCATTGTCACCAATATACCCACCTATGGAACAACGGCGGTGGCCCAGTTTGTTTTGGCATTGCTACTGGAAATCTGTCACCATGTCGGGGCCCATGATGAAGCCGTCAAAAAGGGCGACTGGACCAATAACCCGGATTTTTGTTTCTGGAATTATCCTCTTATGGAACTAGCCGGGAAAACCATGGGAATTATCGGTTTCGGCAGAATTGGCCAGGCAACCGCGGCCATTGCCCAAAGCTTCGGTATGAGGGTGTTGGCCTATGATCAACACCAAAACAAAGCGCTGGAAACTGCAACCCTGAAATATGTTGAGCTGGATCGATTGCTTGGAGAATCCGACGTAATCAGTTTGCACTGTCCATTGTTTGAAAGCACCAAAGGAATCATCAATCGCAATTCCATTGCGAAGATGAAAGACGGTATAATTATTATCAACACTTCCAGAGGCCCGTTGGTAGTAGAGGAAGATCTGGCCGCGGCGTTAAACAGTGGCAAGGTATATAGTGCGGCGGTTGACGTGGTCGCCACCGAACCGATCGAAGCGGATAATCCATTGTTAACGGCCAAGAATTGTATAATCACCCCACATATCGCTTGGGCCCCCAAAGAGTCACGAGCTCGGCTGATGGCGATCGCTGTGGACAATTTGAAGGCATTTTTAGCGGGAACTCCGGTGAATGTGGTTAACCTGTAGTGGAGGAACGAAAATATCAACAGTAGTTTAGCTGCAAAAGAAGACAAAAAGTTCATAAGCCAAGCCGGTCGGCTTTCCATAGGCGCCCCTCTTTGCAGGCATAAGCGGAAGAGGGGGCGGGAGGAAGTCGCTAAACGTAATCAACCAACGAATCTTCGGGACTAACAGCGATTTTCACGGATAAAATCTTATAAACAAACTCACCCCCCGGTGCCTTGACAGAAAATTGATCGTTGACTTTTTTAAAAAGCAGCGCCTGACCCATGGGGGATAAAAATGAAATCTCGTGAAGATCGATCTTTTCTTTGAGCGGCGAGATTAACCGATAGCAATAGGTCGCTTGACAGCAGGTATCCTCCAGAACCACTTCACTTCCGGCGATCGCATACGGGAACTCGTCACTGGCAGAATCCGAAGTGATAATACTACGGATCATCCCATCCAGCTGATGAACATAATCATTCAAAACCCGCTTCACTTCATTGACTTCACTTGCAGGCCTAAGAAGGAATCCATTGAGGATATCGTCGGTTCTTCCTTTAATCTCCGATAAACCGGCGGTTAACGAATCAAAGGCTTGTTTTGATAAAATGATCGTTTGTCTCATGGGGAACTCCTTTCTTAAACCAATCATTTTGTCTAATTGCCACGATTGTCCATAAAATGTAAAACCATCCAATATAAAGCAGAAGGACATTTCGCCGACGCGAAATATCCTGTATGGAAACATTCTATCATAACATACAGTCATTGTAAATGATGGAATCACAATCCATTTACTAGTAAAGCATATATAAAATGGATCCGGATCAAGTAAATACATTTCATGCCGGTCAAGTCGCTTTCATCCTGGAACTATGGTAAAATAATGAATTAGTGAATTCCCATAAGGAGCCATATTATGAAAACCATTCGTCACGTTTATCTGTCCGGCCTGGGCGCCATCGGCAGCGCCTTTGCAGGGAAACTCTTTGATCTGGATCCCGGATGCCTTACGGTGCTTGCAGATGACGAACGGATTAAACGTTATACCCGGGACGGCGTAGCCATCAATGGTAAGCATTATCCCTTTCACTATCTACGGCCGGAGGAGGAAAGCGTTCCGGCGGATTTGATTTTGATCGCGGTCAAAAACCATCATTTGTCCCAGGCGATTCAAGATATCCGGAAATTCGTGAGGGAGGATACCATCATTCTTTCCCTGCTCAACGGGATTGTTAGCGAGGAGATTATAGGTAGGGAATACGGCTTGGAGAAGCTGCTTTACTCCTTTGTGGTGGGCACGGACGCCGTCCGGAAGGGAACCCATACCCGCTTCTCGAACATCGGAAAGATCGTCTTCGGGGAACGGTCCAACTCTTTCTCCCCCAAGGTGGCAGCGGTCAAGGAACTTTTTGATCGGGCCCAAATCCCGTATCAGATCCCGGAAGACATGCTCCGCGAGCTGTGGTGGAAATTTATGATGAATGTCGGGGTCAACCAGGTCTCGGCGGTGCTCAAGGCGCCATATGGGGTCTTTCAAAAGGTCAGGGAGGCCCGGGAGCTGATGGAGATGGCCTCCAATGAAGTGGTGGTTATCGCCGCCAGGGCAGGGATCAATCTTAGCGCGGCGGATATTGAGAAGTACATCATGATCCTGGATACGCTCGCCCCGGAGGGTAAAACCTCCATGCTTCAGGATGTGGAGGCGGGACGAAAGACCGAGGTGGAGATCTTCGCCGGAACCATCATGGATTTGGGGCGAAGGTACGGGGTACCGACTCCGGTCAACGAGATACTTTTTAGGCAAATTCGGGTCTTGGAACAAGCACGATAGAACGGATCATTCCACATCACAAGATAAATTTCTTAAGGTGAATATCATGGCGAAACTTTATTTTCGTTATTCAGCGATGAACGCCGGGAAAACCACCCAATTGCTGCAGGTGAAATATAACTACGAGGAACGGGGCCAGAACGTTTTACTGTTGAAGCCCGCCATCGACAACCGGCAGGTCGCGGATCAAGTGATATCCAGGATTGGTCTTGCCAGTGACGCGGTGATTATCGATTCCACCATCGACCTCCTCGAACTGGTGAAACAGGCCATGGTTGAGCATGAAGTGAATTGTCTGCTGATCGACGAGGCCCAATTTATAACCAGGCCTCAGGTCTTGCAGCTTTGCCGGATCGTAGACAA
>DASVMB010000465.1:0-5911 GCA_036384575.1 Bacillota bacterium | reverse complement strand
GGAAAAGTAATCAACATAACGAAAACCAACGGCAAAAGCGACAATTACACCAAAAACAATCACCATCATTATCCGGGTTTTTGCCTTCATCATCAACACCTCATAAACATTTTTCATCGACGCCACTGATTGACCGCGCTTTACGGAGATTTTTCATGGCGACTATCCATTTTACAATTTCTATAATATTTTAAAGCTTCCTGCCCTTTCCTCTGATAACCTGCAACAAAAAAGCCAAGGATCTCTCCTTGGCCTTCACACTTCACCCTTCACACTTTTTAGATGTCCCGCTCGTCAAAGACCCGCTTCGACTTCTTCTCGCTCCGCGGCAGGGCGCCTATGGGAACCACTTCCACCTCGATAATGACCCCGATTCGCTTCTTGAAGTTCTGGACGATCCGTTCCTTGAGTTGAGTTGGATCCGCGCCGGGCTCGCCTTCGACCCGGAGCAGCATGGAATCGCGGGCCTCAACCCGGGTCAGCCGGATCTGGTATTCGCTCGAAGCCCCCTGGGTCTCTTTTAGTACATCCTCGATCTGTCCCGGGTAAATATTGACGCCCTTAATCTTGATCATATCGTCGCTCCGGCCCAGCACCCGATCGATCCGTGGGTAAACACTCCCGCAACGGCAATGCCCCGGGATGATCCGGGTCAGATCCCGGGTCCGGTAACGAAGCAAAGGTGCGCCTTCCTTTGTAAGCGTGGTAATAACCAGTTCCCCCATCTCTCCCTCAGGTAGAACCGCTCCGGTGTTCGGGTCGATGATCTCGAAGTACAAGTAGTCGGACCAGTAATGAATTCCCTCGTGATATTGGCAGTCAATCCCGATACCGGGGCCGTAAATCTCAGTCAGGCCGTAAATATCGAAGGTCTCGATCCCTAAAGCTTCCTCGATACGAGCCTTCATCTTATCGCCCCAACGTTCGGAGCCGATGATTCCGATCCGCAGATAGAGCTTGTCGCGAAGGTTCCGTTTGGCAACCTCTTCCCCCAAAAGTAAAGCGTATGATGAGGTACTGCACAAGACGGTGGACTTAAGATCCTGCATCATCTGGAGTTGCTTCTCGGTATTACCCGGACCCATGGGAACCGCCATAGCCCCCAAGCGTTCGCAGCCGGCCTGAAACCCGATGCCAGCGGTCCAAAGGCCGTAACCCGGGGTGATTTGCATCCGGTCCCCCCGCGTCACGCCGGCAAAGGCATAGCAACGCGCGAACATCACTGCCCAATCGGCTACATCCTTCCGGGTGTAAGGGATGATGATCGGCTTCCCGGTAGTCCCTGAGGATGAATGGATCCGGATCACATCCCGGTCGGGCACGGCTTGAAGCCCCAGGGGATAAATCTCCCGCAACTCCTCCTTGGTTGTAAACGGCAATGCCGCCAAATCCTTTACGCCCTTAAAATCCTGGGGTTTAAAACCGGCTGCAGCCAATTTTTTTCGATAAAACGCACTGTTCTTGTGGATCCGTTCCAAAAATTCCCGCAACGATCTGTCCAGTCGATTGGCTGCATCCTTTCCGGCCAACCGGGTAAACTCCGGATCATGTAAGTCCTCGTACTCTTCTGGAATTACCGCCGTAGAACCGCGGTTCATCATCTCGGCTTACCTCCTCTATACTATGGGCAAGATTGATAGGAATCTGGAATATTTTAAGATAAGACTCTTTCCACAGTGAAATTCTGGAATTTCACAATGAATTTCCATCTTAAAATACCCAGCTTATCTCCGGTTTTACTTTTTCATTATACTAAACTCCGAAAAATATGTCTATTCGTAGAAATCGTTAATCTTGACTGCCATTTCTTGTCGGCTATTAAAATTTGCCGTAAATAGATAATGTTTCCATCATTATTAACGATTTTGCCATTAGAGCATGCCATTCATCACTTTACTGATCTTTACAAGCTTCAAAACCAAGTTCAAAAGCGCGTTCATTCACATCTCGCGCTCGCTCCGGAACCAACTCCAGAAGAACCTTCAATAATTCCAACTTAGGAACAGGTAGAATGCCGGTACCTGCCAGAGCGCCCAACATTACCGCGTTAACAGTCCGGAAATTACCCGCCACGTTAGCGAGTTGAAAGGCATTAATGAATGTCATCCGGACCGGCAAGGCGCAAAGATATGACTTGATCTCCTCGAGGGGATAAGCCGTGGAGTCAAGCGCCACAGTTACCGGGTGAATCGGATGCAAATTGACTAACCCGATGCCGTCCGGTTTCATCAGAGGGCAAGCGCGTTGCGCCTCGGCGGGTTCAAACCCCAGAAGCACATCGGCGCCGTGTCTTCCGATAAGGGGCCCGAAAGCGGGGGAACCAATCCGGACATGGCTCTGGACGGAACCTTCCCGTTGCGCCATTCCGATGGTTTCGGCTGTACCCGCCGTGAATCCGGCGTTGAGTGCCGCCTGGGCCAGAACCCGGGAGGCTAAAATGGTTCCCTGGCCTCCCACTCCGGAGATGATGATATCCAAACGGTCCTTCATCCCTTAACAACCTCCTCGATGGCGCCCGAGGCGCAAACTTCGCTGCAAAGCCCGCAACCGGTACAGGATGGGCCAATTTGGATTCCACCGGTTCCGGCCTTTTCCGAAGTTGCCTCGCGGTAAAAGGCCGGGCAGCCCAGTTCTTTGAGACAGCGCCGGCATCCGGTGCAGCGTTCGGGAAGGATCCGGAAAAGCCGTTTCCCCTTGGAACGGTTCAAACTGATGCAAGGATGACGTAAAACCACAGCCGCTACGCCTGGAAACTCAAGGGCCCGGCGGATTGTGGCCTCGGTCTGCTTCAAATGTAACGGATCGACAACCTCAACGAACTGCACTCCACAAGCCTTGAGGATCGCCGCCGGATCAATAACCGGCGCAGGTAATCCCACGGCATTGCGGCCGATTCCCGGATGGGGTTGGTGTCCCGTCATGGCGGTGGTGCCGTTGTCAAGCAGCATGATCTTGATGGCATGGTTATTGTAAACCGCATTCAAAACACCGGGAATCCCGGTATGAAAGAAGGTGGAATCACCAATGAAAGCGATGACAGGCCTGCCCGGGTTTACCCGATATAACCCCTGGGCGATCGTAAGTCCTGCGCCCATGCAAAGACAGGTATCGACCATTTCGAGCGGTGCCGCATTACCCAGGGTGTAACAGCCGATATCCCCGGTATAGATGGCATCTGTTCCCTTGGTAGCCTGCTTGACAGCATAAAAGGAAGCCCGATGGGGGCAACCGGCGCATAACACCGGAGGTCTTACCGGTAACGTAGGGGCCGCGGAAGTCGGGGCAACTTCCCTGACTTCATCGTCGGGCTTCAGTATCTTGGTTAAAGTTGTTCGGATCAAGTCAACATTGTACTCTCCGGCATAAGGCAAATCCCCGCTGAGTTTACCGTGGATCGGCCCATGAAATCCGGAGGTCCCGGCCGCGCTATGAACCGCTTCCTCTAGCACCGGATCGAGTTCCTCTACTACAATCACCCGATCCACCATGCCTAAAAATCGTTGAATCAGTTGGACCGGTGCCGGATAAGGCGTCCCAATCTTCAGGATCGTGGGGTGAATCCCAAGTAACGCCACAGCCTCCCGAAGATAAAGATCAGCCACTCCGCCGCTGACGATTCCCACCCGGTCCCCTTGGATCAATTGATTTTGAGGACTATTCCCAAACTCGGCGGCCAATTGCGTTTGAATCTTCTCAAGCTGTTGGTGCTTGAGATATGAAAGTTTCGGGAAGATGACCCAGTTCGGATCCTTGACAAAGCCCACGGGTCGGTTCACAGTCACTGCCGCCGGCTCGATTCCGGCGGTGGCGTGACAAACCCGGGTGGTAGGCCGGAGCAGTACCGGCAAATGGTAACGGTGGGAAAGCTCAAAAGCAGCCTTGGTCATCTCCAGGGCTTCTTCCGGAGAGGCCGGGTCCAGCACCGGGAGGTTGGCGTAGCGCGCAAAAGACCGGGTATCCTGCTCGGTTTGAGAAGAATGGGGTCCCGGATCATCGGCCACAACGACCACCAATGCCCCTTCAATTCCGATATATGCCAGGCTCATGAGCGGATCGCTTGCTACATTCAACCCCACCTGCTTCATGGCAACCAAACTGTAAGCCCCGGCATATGCGGCGCCGGCAGCTGCTTCCATGGCCACTTTCTCGTTGACCGACCACTCCACATAATATGGTGCGGTACCGTTATTCTGGTCCGTAACGGCCCAATCCGCCAGAGATCCGATGATCTCCGACGAAGGAGTTCCGGGGTATGCTGCGGCGAAGTTCAGTCCCGCCTCGATAGCGCCCCGGGCGATCGCTTCATTTCCCATCAGAAGTTGTTTGGCCAAAACATTTCACCTCATATAAAATAAGTCCGAAGTCAATTAAGGCAATAGGCAACAGGGAACAGGCAAGAGTATTGTAAGAGGTTTACTCTTGGCGAAAGTCTAGAAGCGACTCACCCTACTTGCTCTCGCGTCCAATGGACGCGCACTCTCTACCACCAAGCGGTAAGAGGGAAGAAGGTAAATTAATTGAGGTGAAAAAAAGCCTCGAAGAATCCGGGTTACTCTCTCTGGCGCTTGCCGTTAGAGAGAGCGAGAGTGAGTCGTAGATGACGAAGCCGACCTATGTCCTTTCTATCTTTCTCTATTGCTTCGCGCCCCAGGGGGCGCGCTACTCACGCCTCATCCCTTTTCCCTATTGCCTGTTCCCTGTTGCCTATATTACACCGCCACTCCGTACACCCGGAGCGTAACTGCCAGTAACACCAGGGAGATGCAACCGGCACAGGCGCCGAAATCCGCCGCGCCAAAGACGGGGCGCCTTAAATAGGTCCGTTTCCCCATTCCGTAACCACGGGTCTCCATGGCCAGGGCAAGCTGTTCCGCTTTTCTCAGGGCAATCAGCACCAGCGGCACTACCAGGGGGAAATAAGCCTTGACACGCTTCAAAGGATTCCTGGTGGTCAATTCAAAGGCCCTGGCCTGCTGGGCCTGGAAAATATTTTCAATCTCCACAAAAAGCGTAGGAATAAATCGCAAGGCTGTTATGAACATTAAAGCATATTGGTACGGAAACTTCAACCGTTCCACCATGACCAGCACCAAATCCCGGGGCTGGGTTGTGGCAAGCAATAGCGGCAAAGAAAGGCCGAAGACATTCATTCGGACTACCATCACGATTCCCAGCACAAGACTATCGCGATTAATCGTTCCCATCCAGCTTAAGACCGGGATACCTGCAGGAATAAAGCGGTATAATGCCGGACCGTCATGAGAGAAGAGTAATTGCAGTAGTAACATGACAGCCCCGGCCGCAAGCATCACCCGGAGGTATTTTAAAAAAGTCCCGCCCGCTTTCGCAAGCAGAAAAAGGAGCAGGATCAATCCCACCAGTAACATGAGGATGAACGGATCCGAAAAGATGACCCCCATCAGGAAGATGCATAGAAGTCCCAGCAATTTGGTGAGGGGATTCAGCTTGTGAAGCGGTGATGCGACATCCAGATATTCAACTGCGTTTCCCATTACCTTCTTCTCCTGTTACCCGACGCCGGCCAGTCTGTGCCGCCCGGTGCCGGTTTTCTCCCTAAAAACCGTTACCAGCTCCTCAACCCGGATGGCATCGCCGGCAAAACCGCAATCGTTCAGGGCTTGGGCCAATTGGGTGATCTGCGGCGGTTTCAAAAAGGTCGCGGCCAGCAAATCAGTCCTCGGGAGCACCTCACGGGGAGTCCCGTCCGCCAAAACCCGGCCCTTCCCCATCATGATCACCCGGCCGGCGTATGACGCCACCAGTTGCATGTCGTGTGTGATGAAGATCACGGTATGACCCATGCGATTCAGTTCCGCCACCAAATCCATGATTTGGAGGGACTCGCGGTAATCCTGTCCGGTGGTCGGTTCATCCAGCACCAATATCTCAG
>DASVMB010000464.1:0-2723 GCA_036384575.1 Bacillota bacterium | reverse complement strand
AGAAATCTCTGTAAAGAGGCTGAAATAGGAGCATTTATATGAAGGAAGCTCGAAAATCAAAGGTTGGGTTTGTCTTGATCCCCGGCGGCGGAATGTCCGACTGGCTGTGGAAAAAGCTCGAAGGCTATTTGAATTTTCCTTTCATCCAGATTGATCGCAGGCTAAAAAATAACACCCATCAAAACCGGTTAAATGCGAGTTTTTCGGATTGCCTTGATTACATTGGCGAAAAGATTCAGGAAAGAAACTTTGAGCGGATCATTCTGGTCGGGCATTCCGGCGCAGGAGTCTTGGCGGCAAAAGCGGCTGTTTCGTTTCAGGAAAATGTGGTCCACGTAGTTTATGTTGCCGCCAATATTCCGAAAACCGGAACAACAGTAATCGATGCCCTGCCGGAATCGGTGCAGGAGAAAAACATCGCAGCCATCAAACAACAGGCCCCTCTTGACAAGATTCCCCTAAAAATGCTCGAAGGAGTCTTCCGGTCGGCATTTTGTAACACCTGTTCCGAGGAGGATATTGACTATCTTTTGCAACAGGATTTTCTGCCGGAGCCGTTGTGTGCGGTTACCGAAAAAATGACATGGGATAATTTCCCGGACCTGAGTCAAACCTATATTATTCTTACTGATGATCATACCCTGCCGGTGGAAAAACAAAAGGAAATGGCTGCAAATTTAAATATCAACGATCTACGGATGATCGATAGCGATCACCTGGTGATGATTAGCCATCCCCGCGAACTCGCCGCAATACTCAACGAAATTGCCGGAAATTATCAATAAAAACCGTTAGGTTGCACTCTGCTAAACGCAAGTAAAAAAGGCTGCTCTGGCGAGCAGCCTTTCAAATATGGGCATTCCAACTTTATTTTGTTACCGAAACAAAGATGGGGTTGGAATAGAACCAAAGATCTTTATAGGCTTTGACCCGGTCATTGGTTCCAACCAAATCGTCATTGAGCGGATTACCGTCCTTATCGGTCTCATTGGTTACGTTCAGACCGAGATTGGTACCGCGTAGCCGGTAATACATATTCTTCCCGACATTTTTGATTTGATATTTGATGATATAATAACCGTTTTGTAATTTCCAATCTTTTGCGGTGAATCTGGCGATGACTTTGGTGGTTTCGTTGGTGTCTTTACTATATTCCGGGCTGCTTGGGAGTTCCTTGGCTCCGACTTCACCGGAGATCAAATCGATGTGGTCCACTTTGACCGCATCGCCATTGTTATTATATTGAGGGCTCTTAAAGCGAATCGTAATCACCAAATTGGAGTTCGCAGCAATATCTAGGGCTTGACCCATTGTGGCCTGTTCATTATTAGCGGCTGCATTGAAATCAAGGGCATTGATAAGCTCGCCCTGAACCGCAAAGGAATTACCGGAACGCAAACCGTCGATGAGCGAGTTATAGTCGCTTCCTGTAACCCAGGTATAATTCTTGGCGTATTCACCGGGCCAAAAATCGTTATCGGAAGAATGATAGTCGGAGTTGACGAAGATCCAGAAATGACGGCCTTCACCAATTAAGGCATCCCAAAGGCCACCTACCTTCGCAAGCATATAATCGGCGCCGCCATAGGTACGGGCCTTATATGTATTGGCACCAAGATCGTTACCATAACCGCCGCGATTCTTTTCTTTTTGATGCCCCGGGAAACCTTCCATACCAAAACATACATCGGGGGCTGCATCGATAAAATCCCGTATATCCGCTACGGAATAGGCAAGTTTACGCGATGGATGGTTGAGCAGGAAGTAACTTGTATTAGGATAATTGGTTTCCAGCCATTTCGCGCCGGCAACGGCATCGGCGTGAACCTTATTGATCTTGGCCAGATTCTCCGCGGCCCGGCTGGTGTCGGTGTCGCTGCCGTCAAACATATATTCAAAATCGCTGACTGGACCCGGTTCGGTTCCCACAATGCCTACGCTGGCATGCTCATGAGATGGGACATTCCATTCCAAACCTTGAATCAATAGTTTATTGGGGTAGTTATTTCGTAAGCTTTGAATGATGGGGAAAGAAGCGTCTTTGATGGTAATCCACCGCCATACCGGAGCAGGATACGCCTTACCCTTGGGGTCTTTTTGGGAAGTCCCGCCGTGTTCGGAGTTGGCCATCCAGTCAAGTCCGGAAACAAACGCATTCTTGACTACTTCTTCCTGCATGTTATTGCCGTCCGTCAAAAAAGTATGGGTGTGAAAATCTCCGGTTACCCACTTGCCGCCGGCTGCCATGACCGACAAACCGCCGACCAATACAGCAATTACTGCCAAGACGAGAAGTACATAACGCGGTTTGAAAACCTTTGTGATCTCCATAATAATCTCCTTTCAACTGATTTTAACCAAATCATAGCGGTCTATTTTTAGTGCTCCTTTATGCCCTGTTTAAATGCTGATTAAATCGTAAACTCCATCGCTTTATTCAAGGAAAATTATGGTCCTTCAAAATCAAAAAGAAAAAGCCGGGAAGCTCCCGGCTTTTTCTCAATTTATGTCTGGATTCATAATAAAGCGTTATTAATCACACCGATAATCACCAAACCCAATGTGGTTTAAATGATGCCGCCGCATCCCCTAAAATGCCGGTACCCGTTTTAAGTATCAAACACCGATTTTTTCGATTATAACCTGCGGTCGCATCCTTTCAAAATCACCGCGGGTACACAGCAAGGTTCTTTCGCGAATCAATGAAGCGTTTTCACGATTCA
>DASVMB010000463.1:0-11424 GCA_036384575.1 Bacillota bacterium | reverse complement strand
ATATGATTGGGTTGATACCCCATTTCCTCAATGGCCGCTTTTACTTTTAACCTTGTCTCTTCGCTCACCCGGCCGGTCCCGTTAATCGCCCGGGAAACAGTCGCGGTTGAAACCCCCAGTTTTGCAGCGATATCGTAAATTGTAGCCAAAACTGTTCCTCCTGAAAACTTATTGGAGTATTTAATATTAATTCTTAGCTAGAAGCAATTTGTTCAAAAAGAAACCGGTTACCTGTCCAAGAAGGTTCAAAAATTATATTCTGCTCATGTTAAGCTTAATCCTGCCAAAGGGGAATAATATTTTCTTTTCAGTACAGAAATTAATGCAGGAATTAACACCGGAGAGAAGAATAATATGAGTAACCGGTTACTCAGTTTTATTATTCGTTACAACTGTCTGCCGGGTAATAAAGTATTTTAGCTGGAATTATTCATCAATTTTTCGCCGGCCGGGTAGGTGATCTTTATGTAACATCTTACGCAAGAAAGAATTTCCAATCACTTCAACAACATAGAGGAGGATTGTCATGAAATTTGCCAAGCATTTGTCTTTTGTATTACTTGTAGGAATTATGATTTCAGCCGGGGTACTATTCTCTGTTAGTGCCGAAAAAACGACCGTAACATTTGTTACATTACAGGATTTAATTCCAAATTTGCAACCGGTTGTCAATGCATATGAGAAGGAAAATCCCAATGTCAACGTCAAATTGGAGGGGTATCCTTTCAACCAATTATTTGAAGTGATTGAAACAAAAATGAAAGCCCACAGTAATGATGTGGATATCTTGAATGTAGATGCGCCTCTAATCACCAACTACAGTGTGAAAGGTTATCTTGAACCATTGGATTCCTATTTTGGGAAAGCAAGCAAGGATGAATTCCTGAAATCAACGATTACTGCGGCTTCATATAAAGGAAAATTTATGGCCGCTCCACTCAACTCTTCTAGTGTAGGCATGTATTACAATGTGGATCTTTTCAAGAAATATGGTGTAGCAGAGCCTTCATTGAATCCGGAAAAGCGATGGACTTGGGAAGAAGTAGTGGCGGCAGCCCAAAAGTTAACTCATTCCAGTGAAGGGATCTGGGGTCTGGCGTTTGATCAATTCAGTCAGCCATACCAGATGCTTCCTTTGGCTCAATCACTGGGTGGCCGGGGAGTCAGCCCCAACGGTTTGAAGGCCAGTGGCTATCTCAATGCCAAGCCTTGGATCAAAGCCGCCCAATTCTATCAGGACCTTTTCCAGAAATATAAGGTCAGCCCGCTGGGCGTAGCCGCTTTTCAGTCTCCTGAACTGTTTAAGAGCGGCAAAGTTGCCATGTTAGTCACCGGCCCTTGGCATGTCAATAATTTCAAGAGTGCCCAGGGTTTGCATTGGGCTTATGCACCGCATCCCTACTTTGCCGGGGGCAAGGCAGTCACTCCCACCGGAAGTTGGCATGTTAGTATCAGCAAGAATAGCCTGCATAAAAAGGAAGCGGCTGATTTCGTAAAATTCTTAACCCTGCGTGAGGGAAATCAGATTTATTTTGATGGGGACGGCAATCTTCCGGCGAATAAATATACCTTGCAATATGCGCAAAAGCAGGCTACAACTCAGGGAAATCAGGTTATGTCTTTGGCGATCTATGAGGCGGAACATACCGCAATGGCTCGCCCTTCCACTCCGGGATACTTGGAGTGGGAGACCGCTGTGGCCCAAGCCTTTGAAGATATTCGAAACGGCGGCGATCCGAAAAAAGTTCTTGATAAAGCCGCGCAACAAATCGATTTAACATTGGCCAAATACGGGCGTTAATGAATTTGGAGGGATGAGGCATCAATCGGTGCTTCATCCCCGTTTTTCGGAACAATCGCGGTGAAAGGAGTAGTATCGTGAGGGTTAGGCTGAGAGTTCTGTTAATGTTTCTAATCCCCGCTTTGCTCGGGTTGTTTCTGTTTAAATTCTACCCGATTCTTCTGGCGGCGAAGGAGAGTCTCTTTACGGATTCTTTTATTTCAGGAACCAGAAAATTTGTCGGTCTCGCCAATTATAAGCTGCTTTTTGGGGATGAGACGTTCCTTAATGCATTGAAGGTAACCTTATGGTTTAATATTCTAGTCAATCCGCTTCAGGTTATTTTGGCTATCTTATTGGCCCTAATGTTGAATCAAAAGGTTCGGGGGATTAATTTTTTCCGTTCCCTGTTTTATTTGCCGGTCGCCATCGCAGTACCTATAGCTTCCGTTATTTGGGGGATTTTGTTAAACCCCAATCAAGGATTTGTCAACAGCTTCCTTTCATTTTTTGGAATACCCGCTCAGCCGTTTTTAGTAAATCAAAGTCAAGCCCTTTATTGTATTATCCTTATCGTCAGTTGGATTGGAGTAAGCTATTGGATGATTTATATTTTGGCAGCGCTTCAGGAAATCCCCGCTGAGCTATATGAAGCGGCCCGGGTAGATGGGGCATCGGGTTTCAATGTTTTTGCCAAAATCACCCTACCTTTAATCAAAAGGGCCATTGCATTCATTGCAGTAGGGGCTACCACCTCCAATTTTTTGATGTTCGCTCCGGCCTATATTTTAACCCGGGGTGGACCTTCGGGTTCAACCAATCTTTTAATGTATGAGGCGTATATGAGTGCCTTCTCTTATTCCGATATGGGGCGTTCGAGCGCGATTGTTATGTTTCTGTTACTCATTATTCTTCTGGTAGTTCTCCTTGAGATGAGGCTCCTGCGGGATAACGAAGCTTAATTTGGCTGCCGATCAGAAACGGGAAGGAGAAAAGGCTTTGCAAAGTAAAATGGAATATGATGTATTACGAGAACACAAAAACAGCATCAAAATAAACGAGATTCAATGGAAGGTTTTTGTCTACCTTCTATTGGTTTTATATACTTTCTTTGTCATTGCGCCGGTGCTTGTCTCTTTCATATCCTCGATTCGCCCCGGAGAGGATATCTTTAAAAATATCATGCCATTCAACTGGCATACATTGATTCCAAGCAGAGTGACAGTGGATGCTTATATCATACTTTTCCGGGATTACAGTTTCGGGAGAGTGCTGATCAATAGTTTCTTGGTTGCAGTAGCTACGGTAGTCGGAGGTATCCTGATTAACGCGATGGCCGGGTTAGCTTTTGCCATCTTCCGGTTTCGTGGCCGAAACATATTATTCTTATTTGTATTGATTACTTTTATGGTCCCTTTCGAGGCTATCTCGATCCCGCTTTTTCAATTAATCAACAATTTGGGCTTGGTCAATAGTTATTGGGCTTTGATTTTACCAGGCCTCGCCAACGGATTGGTTATTTTTTTGTTTCGCCAGTTTTTCATGGGATTGCCAATCACTCTATTTGAGTCGGCCTTAATTGACGGAGCAAACTGGTTCACGATCTTCACCAAGCTGGCGTTGCCTCTATCCCGGCCGGCGGCGTTAAGCGCGGGGATTCTATTATTCATCACTCAATGGGAAGCGTTCTTTTATCCGTTATTGGTGGCGAATAAGCCGGAGTACCGGGTGATCCAGGTGGCGATCGCCAACTTCTTCACCCAATATCAGACTCTTTGGAATCTTCTATTCGCCGCTGTCGTGATTGCGGCGATCATACCCATCGTTTTGTTATTACCTTTGCAGCGCTATTATGTTCAAGCGATTACCCAGTCGGGTATTAAAGAATAGGAAAACTTCATGAGGTGAAACAATGGAATTAATGGAGTGGCTCTCTTTCGAACAGGTAGCTTATGATGAACTCATTCAAGCCCGGGAGGAAGGAAGGGAAGTAGACGGTTTAGAAGCGGAACTGAAAACTTTAAAAAATAAAAAGGGAGACGATCACACCGGTAAACTCCGAGACCTCTATGAACGGGTCATCCATGCTAAGATCCGAACGGATTTTCCATATACCGAACCCCTCTCGTTGGAGGAGATCCAAAAAGAACGGCCGCGGATATCTTCCCCGAAAATGAAGTGCAATTTTACCAAGGAAGAATTACGGGACCGGATATATGGAGCATGGTTGGGCCGGTGTGCCGGATGTTTATTGGGTAAACCCGTGGAAGGGATGTCTTATGATCAAATTCAATCCATACTTAAGTGGAAGCATACCTTACCGTTGAATTTCTATATTGCGCAAAAGGGCGGGCTACCCCCGGAATTAATCATGGATCAGGAGCAAGAGAAACGGTATCGTACCGGGACATTTGAGAATGTTCACCAAATGTTGCGGGATGATGATATAGATTATACGATGATCGGACTTCTAATCCTCGAAAATTACGGTCTGGGGTTTACCTCATTCGATGTGGGTGTAACCTGGTTACAAACGATGCCATTATTAATGACGTATACAGCCGAACGAGTCGCCTATCGCAATTTCGCCAACCGGATCAATCCACCCGCGTCAGGGTATACAATGAATCCTTATCGTGAGTGGATCGGAGCACAGATTCGCGCGGATATTTGGGGTTATATTAATCCCGGTAAACCGGAGGCAGCTGCCGAGCTTGCGTTTAGGGACGCTGTTTTATCTCATTCCAAAAACGGGGTTTATGGTGAATTATTCTTCGCGGCAGCGATCGCGACAGCGTTTGCCGTAAACGATATTCCCTCAGTTATCCAGGGAGGGCTTTCAGTGATACCGGCGCACTCCCGTCTTTTTGAAGCGGTCCAAAGGGTTATGGAATGGTCTGAAGTCGATACGGATTGGCAAGTTACCTTGAAGCGAATCTTCGAACACTATGGAAATTACAATTGGTTTCATACCATTCCGAATGCAGCGATTATAATTATGGCTTTATTACACGGTGGTGGAGATTTTGAACGAACTATCACAATCGCTGTAAGTTCCGGCTTGGACACTGATTGTAACGGGGCTACCGCCGGATCGATCATCGGGGCATTTCTCGGGGCCTCACGTTTGCCCTCCAAATGGATTGAACCGTTGCAGGATCATGTATCAACCGCGGTTGTGGGGATGTCGGATTCCTCGATTCATCAATTGGCCGAGAGAACCGTGGCTTTTGTACGTTAACCTAAGGAGGCATGATTATGAAAAAGATCATCATCGATACGGATCCGGGTATCGGCGCATTAGGGGCGGATATCGACGACGGCTTGGCCATCGTGATGGCTTTGAACTCCGAAAAATTACAGGTATTGGGGCTCACTACGGTGAACGGTAATGTGACTTGCGACCAGGGAACGATAAATGCGCTAAATCTCTTGGAAGTCATGAATCGAAAGGAAGTCCCGGTTTGCAAGGGAGCGGATCGCCCTCTGGTGGGGGATATGAAATTTGTCCGAGAAACCTTTGCTGAAATTTTAGATCGGGCAGGTTGGAAGGAACCGCTGCCAGTTAAAGCCAGTACATTGCAGCCCCGGCCGGAGCATGCTGTAGATTTTATTATTGATCAGGTATGCCGATATCCAGGTGAGGTGACGATGGTCTGTATCGGCCCTTTAACCAACCTGGCGTTGGCTATCCGAAAGATGCCGCAATTGCCGGAGTTGATTCATGAGACGATCATCATGGGCGGGGGATGGACCCAACCTTTGGATTGCATCACCCCGGTGGCTGAGTTTAATATGTTTTGTGATCCGGAAGCCGCAAAAATCGTACTTCACTCCGGAATGCCTCTCTATATGACCGGTTATGAATTGTGCAAAAAGACTCAGTTAAAACCGGAGCATCTGGCTATTTTGGGACAACGCCAGACTCCGACCAGCCAGTTTATCGCCCGGATGGCCGAACCCTGGCTGGCCTTTATGAAAGCCGCCTATGGGTTAAATCTTTGTTTTTTACCGGATCCGCAAGCTATCGCCCTGGCAATTGATCCGGGCCTCTTTACAATTGAGGCGATGTACATTGATATTGAGACGAAGGGGGAATTGACCCGGGGCATGACGGTTGCCGATCGAAACCAGGCGCTGCATAAATGCCCGTATCCGCCAAATGTCCATGTTTGTACGGATATTCATGTTGAGCGCTTTATGGAATTGTTACTCGGTTTATTAAAATAAATCCCCTGGGGGTCTCTAAAAACCGATTTACAAACCATCCTTTTGAGAAGGTGAAGAAGATAAAAAAAGTCATTGTCTTTGGGAGTATCAATATGGATTTGGTGGTGTCAGTGGACGAATTTCCAAAACCGGGAGAGACGGTCTTGGGAAAACAGCATCATTGGTTTCCAGGGGGGAAAGGCGCTAATCAGGCCGTAGCAATCCGTAGACTGGGCGGAGATGTCTGCATGATCGGGAAAATAGGAAGCGATAACCTGGGAGAAGCGGCGATTGTTAATTTGCAGCGTGAAGGCATCAATATTCAAAAGGTTAGACGGGTTGATAGTCTGACAGGCTTGGCCGTAATCAATGTTAATTCCCAGGGAGAAAATGATATCGTCGTTTCTCCCGGAGCCAATTTGGTCTGGGACGAGACTGATGATGAATTGCGGAGGCTATTAACGGGTTATTCGATTGTTGTTTTACAATTGGAGATTCCCATATATGTTATCGAACGAATATTGAAAATCGCCAAGGAGGTCAATGTTTTTACGGTTTTAAACGCTGCTCCGGTTGATACCGGCATTATCCCTTCTTTGCACAATGTTGATTTATTAATCGTAAATGAAATTGAATTATCGGTTTTAAGCGGAGTGGCGATCACCTGTTCCGCGATGGAAGACGCTCTTCAAAAACTTTCCGTTTCATGTAAAAATATCATTGTCACTTTAGGCAAAGATGGTTGCGCGTTATGGGATCACAGGATTTATCGTATTCCGGCTTATCATGTAAAAGCGGTTGATACAACTGCTGCCGGTGATGCATTTGTTGGGGCTGTGGTTTCCGCTTTAAGCGAGGGAATCGACCTTATGGAGGCAAGCCGTTGGGCGAGCGCTGTGGGGGCCCTAACTGTAACGAAACTTGGGGCTCAGGCTTCGATCCCTTACCGTAACGATGTCTTGGACTTTATTAAGATGAACGCATAAATAACAGATTTGTTGAATGGTTCCTGAAAGAGTAGAAATTTTTTTGCCAACGGCATCACCGTTGGCTATATTTTTCGGTAAAGTCAAACCTGTAATAGGTAATAGCGATCTGATCAATGGAATCGGAAATCCTATCCGGAAAAAGCACATAGGGAAGCTTTTCCGTAGAAAGACAGTTGCGCAAATACTCTTTCTCCATTACAATGAAATCAGAGATTAGCGACGGTTTTTTTGGAAGATGTCGAATTATGCAATTGTTCTGTTACAGAAAAAAAGGATTTTGTAGAAATAAGTCAAATTGTACATGTAATGTTTTGCATACTTATATCTCCCTCGCTATCCGAGGCTATTGGAGGTAACCGGTTCATGAAGGATAAGGGAATTAAGTTCGGATTCGTAGGATGCGGACAGGGCGGCGGCAAGATCGTCGATCTTTTCGGGCAAAAGGGATATAAAACTTTAGCCATCAATACCTCTCCGGTGGATTTGGCCGCTTTGACGATGATTCCCAATGAATATCGAGTTTGTATCGGTTCCCGGTTGGGTGCGGGCAAGGACCCTCGGGTAGGCCAGGAGGCTATCCGCTCCGATGCAGAGAAGGTCAAGAAGGTTTTGCAGGATTACTTCGCCCGTGATGTCGATTTTGTTTTTGTCGTGGCCTGTTTAGGCGGAGGAACCGGAACCGGTGTGGTGGCCGATACCATCGAACTCACCCGGCAGGTAGGCTTGACCACTGGTTGCATTACAACCATTCCGCTTGCCAGCGAATCGCTGGAGGAGCACAAAAATGCCTTGAAGGGCTTGGATATTCTAAGTGATGTCAGCCCGACACCGCTTTATCTGATCGATAACGAACTACTCCGGTTGAAGTTCGGTAACCGTCCGGTCATGGGATTTTGGCCGATGGCCAACGAGGCGATCGTCAACACCTTGGATGAGGTGAACCAGATTCCGAACCGTCCTTCCAATATGTTCGTCTTTGACCGCGAGGATTTTTTCCGTCTGCTTAATACTCCCGGTTGTTTCACCACACTCAAGATTGAGCTGGAAATTCCCGAAGGCAATGATCCCACAAAACTGGCTACTATCTGCCGTCAGGAGATCGTTCGCTTGCTTGCGGAGAACAACTTCCAGGGCGAGAGTATCCGGGTGGCGGCACTTTTGGTCTGCCCCGAGAATTACCGTGTGAATGCGGAGTCCGTGGAGCTGTTGTATCAAGAGTGCCAAAATTTGACGAATACACCCACCCTGTTCCGCGGGTTATATATCGATCGGGCTTTACAACGCAAAATGGTGCTCCATCTGCTCTTGGCCGGTCTTGAGGTACCGCTCAACCGTTTGCAGGGAATGCGTACCAAAATACAGGAACTTAGCCCGGAGATTATCAACCGGGTCAACCGGCGTGTCTCTACCAACCTTGGAGATGACCTGGTTGAATGGGATCAATCCAACCCGTTGCCCGCAGCGAGACGGCGTAGTTTTGGGTCCGGGGCGCAATCCCATACCCCGCCCGCGGCGACTGGAAACACGGATCTTAAGCAACCATTAAACACATCCCCTACATCCGCTGCTTCCGTATCCGGGCCAAATCAGGTCCCGGCTAGTGCAAGAACAGAGGAGGCCGCAACCCAAGAACAACAAGAAGCCTATAAAATCTTGACCGTAGGCCAAATTGCCGATCTGATGGAGTCAGCCAACAAAATCTCCAGTGATGAAAAGGATAAAAACAATAAAGGTTTCTGGAACCAGTTCCGGTCTTTGAAAAAGCATTAAAAAAACTGGAACCTTATTATGAGTTTATCCTCATACTCCCGCCACCAGCGGGAGTTTTTATATGTACGCCCGGCACGGGCGTAAGCCGACCGCCGGTTTTCTTGTAGTTACCTTACAATAATCCTGAAAAATTCTTAATCTACATAGAAATCTTGCAGGATTTTTTAGGAATTTAACGAAATTATAAGAATTGAGAGTAGAGGTCGTTACATCTTGGATTTCTTCCGGGATAAACCGGGTAAAGCGTTGGGATGGAGGATTGACACCATGATACTTGACCAATTCAAATTAAACGGAAAAGTGGCTCTGGTTACTGGGGCCAGTACCGGTATTGGTCAAAGTATTTGCCTGGGTTTGGCGGAAGCCGGCGCCGACGTGGTCGGGGTGGATTACGTTGAAATGCCGGAAACCCATAAGCTGGTGGAATCCACCGGCCGCCGCTTTGTCGGCGTGGTTGCCAATTTGATGAGTATTGAACCAATCCCGGGAGTCATGCATCAGGCGTTGCGTTATTTTGGCCATATCGATATTCTCGTGAATAACGCCGGGATCGTTCGCCGTGCGGATGCCTTGGATTTTACCGAAAAGGACTGGGATGACGTGATGAACCTCAATGTAAAAACCGTCTTCTTCTGTTCTCAGGCCGTGGCCAAGCAGTTTATCCGCCAGGGTAACGGAGGCAAGATCATTAACATCGCATCAATCCATTCTTTCCAGGGAGGCATTCAGCTCTCCTCCTTTACTGCCAGCAAAAGCGGTATTCTGGGTATCACCCGGTTGATGGCCAACGAATGGGCCAGATACCAGATTAACGTGAATGCCATCGCGCCCGGATATATGCTGGCGGGTGACAGGTTTGATGAATATCACAGCCCGGATCTACTGAACCGGATACCGGCAGGCCGCTGGGGCCAGCCGGAGGATATGAAGGGCGCGGTCGTCTATCTTTCTTCTGCCGCATCCAGTTATGTGAATGGTTATACTCTTGCGGTGGACGGCGGTTGGCTGGCGCGGTAAGTCAGCCGGAATTCGCTAAACCCGACTAAAACATCAAAAACAGCCAGGGAAGACAGGCTGTTTTTTTTATTGCGATTTTCATTCTCCCTCCCTCCAAATCATGCCAATAGCCCGGTGGCCAAAGATCGGACTTTTGAATATGTTACATTAGCAGTCGTCTTGGAATGCTGCAAAAGAGAACGAGGAGCGGTTATTGAAATGGCCACCATCCCGATGACCGCGTGCATAAGTCAGCCATCGAAAAGGTTTATTTTAGGATATGGTCAAAAGCCACTTTAGCAAGGGAGGAAAAAAAATGTCCGATGAATTAAAGGATAACTTGGCCGGCGCCGAAGCAATGCCATCTTTTTCTGCGGCGCCTGTCTGCCCCGGCGGTCAGTTATATACGGTTAAACCCGGCGACAGTTTATTTTTTATCGCCAAACAGTTTAATATCCCACTGCAAAGCTTGATCAATGCCAACCCGCAGATTACCGATCCCAACACTATCTTTCCCGGGCAAGTCATCTGTATTCCGGTTCCGGGTCCCGGTATTACTTGCCCCGGCGGGCAGATCTATCGTGTAGTGCGCGGCGATTCCCTGTATGAGATCGCCCGGCGGTTCGGAGTCACCCTGGATGCCCTGATACGGGCTAATCCCCAGATTAGCGATCCCAACTTGATCTACCCCGGCCAAGAGATTTGCGTCCCGGTTCCCGGTACGGCACCTTGTCCATCCGGGAATATGTATACCGTGCAACCCGGTGATACGATGTATGAGATTGCTCGAAGAAATAACCTGCCTCTATCGGTGTTGATCGCAGCCAACCCCCAAATCACGGATCCGAATTTGATCTTCCCCGGCCAGGTGATATGCATTCCATTACCTCAAGCCCAGTTACCGGAGGTTTCCATACCGATTGCGCCGTTACCGGCAATGCCTTTGCCTGCACCAGTACCGACACCGTTGCCTGCGCCGTTACCGCTGCCGCTGCCGATGCCTCAGCCTTGTCCGCCGTCGGTAATGCCTCGGCCTTGTCCGCCGCCGGTAATGCCTCAGCCTTGTCCGCCGCAGGCCATGCCGTTTGCCACAGGACCCAGTTCCATGATGTACCCGATGCCGGTCTACATCGTGATCCCCTGGGATGAATGTCCGCACCGGCAAGGTAAAAAGGGGCATAATCGACATGGCAAACCCTGCCGTTAGTCGGAAAAGCGCCTGCACGATGAACAATACACACTCGAATACCGGAAACCCCGGATTTTGGTCCGGGGTTTTCCCATATCCAAAATTCCGGTGCGAAACATGGTTGAGATGACTGTGGCATTTTTTGGTTGATATGAATACGAGAGGTTTGAAAGGAAAAGAGAAGCCAAAAGCGAATAGAAATATCATAAAAAAGTATATTTCTTGGAGAATAATTTCCATGGAAATATAAGCAATACCTAAACGGAGGTTTCATCAATGAATCGCAAATGGATTATCGGGATTATCATCTTGCTGACCCTTGCTCTCTCAGCCACAGCATTGGCTGCAACGTTGTCCGGAGATCTGGAACTGGATACCGCCCTTTCCGAATTAAACGCCACAGCCCATTTGGATTTTGACTCCTTTCAAACCGACATCAGCTTAAGTTATAACCTTAAGGAATCCCAGGTAGAATACTTCGCCACTCAAAT
>DASVMB010000462.1:0-11197 GCA_036384575.1 Bacillota bacterium | reverse complement strand
CGAGGGTTAACCAAAGTCAATATTGAACTTGGTTTACTCTGTATTGCACATAATCTAGCTAAGAAAGCTGCCATGGTTGGGTGATTATTCTTTTTTCAAGGTTCAATGTAAAATAACTTGTTTTGCTTTTAAGACAGCCCCGACGGGGGTGAGTGCTTCTAGACTTACGATTTTTGACTCTCGGACTTTTGACTTTGTGCCTCGAAGCCAAAGGGTTACTCTTCCCTGCAGGGAAGAGTCGCCTTTTTAGAAAAGGCGCGAGATAGGTGAGGATAAATCGAATGATGGCGATTATCGCAGCAATGGACTTGAACCGGTTGATCGGTAATGAACGTAGCCTGCCCTGGAGACTCCCCGACGATCAGGCCTACTTTAAACGGTTAACCATAGGCCACCCGGTGGTAATGGGCAGGATAACTTTTGAAAGTATCGGCAGACCGCTCCCGGATCGTGAGAACCTGGTGCTTACCCGTGGCCATGAGTTTCAGGCACAAGGATGCCGGATAATGCGGTCTATTGAAGAAGTGCTGAAGTACGCCGAAGCCCGACCCGACACAACGGTTTTCATCATCGGCGGGACCCAAGTCTATACTGCGTTTCTTCCGTACGTCCGGCGGTTATATATCACGTTAATCCGGGATGTGTTTACCGGAGACCGTTATTTCCCGGAGATTGATCCCCGGGATTGGCGGCTTTCCTCGGAAACAGAGGGAGCCGTCGATAACTTAAACCCCATGGCGCATTCATTTTTAATCTATGATCGAATCCCGACAACCACCCCATAAAACTAGCGGACAATACCGGACAATCAATGTTTTGATTATATTGGGTACTTGTTTTTACAATCAAATATTTTGGTACTAAAATTTTTCACTCTTCACTCTTCACCCTTTTTGGGCGGGAGTGGTTGACTGTCGATTAAAGCTTCATGGAGATACCGGATCAACCGTCATGGGGGACATATCCAAAAATATTTTGGTAAAAAAGAGGATTCAGGAATGGACTTGTTGAATATGTAATACATATTATATGTATGACATATTTTTTTTTTATCATGGAAAAGTGCGAATCGGAAATACTTTTTTGATACGTAATCCAATCGGGATTTTCAAGTGGCGATCGAAGCAGCGAAATTTTAAAGGAGGATTAATGCATGCAGGAAGAGTTGAAACAGATTGCGGACCGAATCCGGGGGCTACGAGAGATTAAGGCGGTGGAACCGGATACAATAGCCCGGGAACTCGGGATAACAAGTGCAGAGTATGAAACATATGAAAGTGGCGAAACGGATATACCGGTAGGGATCCTTTATAAGCTGGCGCAATATTATCATGTCGAACTGGCCACGTTCTTGACCGGAGAGGAACCGCGACTGCATCTTTATTCATTGACGCGGAACGGGAAAGGGGTCTCGGTGGAACGGCGCCGCGATTATAAATATCAAAGCCTGGCTGCTAATTTTGTCCATAAGAAGGCTGAACCGTTTCTGGTGACGGTGGAACCGGGGCCTGAAACAGCACCGATCCATTACAACAGTCATCCCGGCCAGGAGTTCGATTATTGTTTGGAGGGCACTCTCCAGGTGATGCTCAACGGCCACGCGGTGGTACTGAATGAAGGGGATTCACTGTTTTATGATTCCGGCGTGGCGCATGGGATGAAGGCTTTGAATGGAAAAAACGCCCGTTTTCTGGCGGTAATCTTATAGACCTTATTGAAAAGAGGTAAAGGACATGTGGGAGCAATATGTGACCGGTACTCGGTTTGAATCTTATGAAGACTTCGCGGCCAACTTCCGGGTCAAGGTTCCGGATCATTTCAACTTCGGCTACGATGTGGTCGATGCCTGGGCGGAACATGAACCTCAGAAGATAGCGCTTGTTTGGTGCGACGATAAAGGAGCAAGCGCCAATTATACCTTTGCCGAAATGAAAAGGTACAGTGATAAGGCGGCCAACTTTTTCCGGTCGCTGGGGATCGGTAAAGGCGACCGGGTGATGCTCATTCTGAAACGCCGCTACGAATACTGGTTTAGCATCCTGGCCCTTCATAAACTTGGCGCCATTGCGATCCCTGCCACACACCTGTTGAAGAAGAAGGATATCGTATACCGGAATCAGGCGGCCAGTGTCAAAGTGATCGTGTCCGTGGCTGAGCCGGACATCATGGCGGAGATCGACGCTGCCCAGGCCGAGTCGCCAACCCTCCGGTATAAGCTGGCGGTCGGGGGTGAAAGGGACGGATGGATCAGTTTTGATCGGGGACTGAAGGAGGCGGCTGAGGAATTTGCCAAACCTGCGGCGGCGGAGCTGCCGCAAAACGACGATATCATGTTACTTTACTTCACTTCGGGGACTACCGGTTACCCCAAGATGGTGCAGCACAACTTCGTTTATCCCCTGGGCCACATCACCACGGCTTTATTTTGGCAGTCGATTCGGGAAAACGGACTCCACCTGACTGTGGCCGAAACCGGCTGGGCCAAAGCGGCTTGGGGAAAACTTTACGGCCAGTGGCTGGCCGGTGCCGGGATCTTTGTTTACGATTTCGACAGATTTATTCCCCATGATCTATTGGAAAAGGTTGCCCATTATAAGGTCAAAACATTCTGCGCTCCGCCAACGATTTACCGCTATTTGATCAAAGAGGATTTAACCAAATTTGACCTGTCCAATTTAGAGTATTGCGTTGTGGCAGGGGAACCTCTCAATCCCGAGGTGTATAATCAGTTTTTGAAACAAACCGGTCTTAAGCTTCGGGAAGGGTATGGCCAGACCGAACTCACCGTGGTGTTGGCTACTTTTCCCTGGATGGAGCCCAAGCCCGGCTCGATGGGTAAACCCGCTGCCGGATACGAGATCGATATCATCGATATTTACGACGAAAACGGCCGTTCCTGCGAAGTCGGCGAGATCGGGGAGATCGTAATCCGGACCGATCGTCAGAAACCGGTGGGGATGTTTGACGGGTATTACAGTGATCCCGAGCGAACCCGGAGCGTCTGGCATGATGGACTGTATCACACCGGCGACACGGCGTGGCGTGATGAAGACGGATACTTTTGGTTCGTCGGCCGGACCGACGACGTGATAAAGAGTTCCGGCTACCGGATCGGTCCTTTTGAGGTGGAGAGCGCACTGCTCGAACATCCCGCGGTGCTGGAATGCGCCGTTACCGCGGTACCCGATCCCCTCCGGGGCCAGGTAGTCAAGGCAACGATAGTCTTGACCAAACAATATCAGGCTAGTGAAGCTTTGAAACAGGAACTTCAAGAACACGTCAAACGGGTGACCGCGCCTTACAAATATCCGCGGATCATCGAATTTGTCAATGAGCTGCCCAAGACCATCAGCGGCAAGATACGCCGGGTAGAAATCCGTGAGCAGGACCAAATTGAATAGCCTTGCGAATTTTATTCCTGTCCCAAATCGTTGCTGCCAAAGTCACCGCTAAAACCGAACGATAAGATGTCGTTCGGCTTTTTTTTATGCCTTCACCCTTTGGGTTTTAAGAAAACCGGATAATCATGCTAGAAATCTCCACGGCGTATGCTGGGCAATTGTCCGCATCAGGGTGATGGTATTTTCAAAGGCTGGAGTTTATAATGTATAGAGTAGATCTACGAGGGTTATTGTTTCGCAAGTTTATCCCAAGGTTAATGGTTACGGGAGCCCAAGGTCCTCATTCACAGGAAGGCTGCTGTCCTCCCTGATAGATTTAAACGCAAAGTATTCTCAAAACAGGAATATTTTTTTGATTTAGTAGTATTCTTTACTAAGACAATGAA
Source organism: Bacillota bacterium (assembly GCA_036384575.1). Lineage (GTDB taxonomy): Bacteria > Bacillota > UBA4882 > UBA8346 > UBA8346 > DASVMB01. The sequence continues at coordinate 7,410 of DASVMB010000462.1, read as the reverse complement.
ATCTCAACGGATCATAATTCATCTTCCGGAAGTTGTCCGGGTTTGTTTGACTTGAAGCCTCCCATCGCGGGGCTGATGAATTGGCCTGTTGGGAAAGAGATGTAGAGGGTTCAATTTTTGAGGGGGTGCCTTCGTATGGAAAACAAGAGCAGTAAAGGCGGAAAAACCATCACCAATTTGTTATCGAAGACAGTCGGTTTGATCTTCTTCTCATTTTTGGCTATTTCTTTGGGTGTAGTTTTTGGTCTGCTGTTTGAAGGCTGGGTCAAAGAGCAACCGGGCACGCCAGTGGGTTCCGAGAATAGCACCCTGCAAACCGTCGATCTGTCGAACGAAAAAACCGATACCGTTACACAGGATACGGTGAATTCCGATCTATCCCAGCCGGTGGCCAATGATACGCTGGATAATGTGGCAGTTCAACCCAGTGTTAGCGTCAAGTACAAAGTCCGGGTAGGTCCTTACGCCAACCGGACCCAGGCGCTGGCGGCCTCAACGCAGCTACAGTCGATGGGATATCCGGTTTTTGTGGGAACAGCCCCTCCCTTCACTGTACAGGTCGGCGCTTTTTCGGCGCAGAACAACGCCGATCGGTTGAAGAATGAACTCGTCGGCAAGGGGTATAAGGTTTCAATCGATCAAAATTAAACCCTCAAATCCGGTCGGAACATTTGCAGGGGTTGGTGCCATTTTTCAACAGGAAGTTGCGTAAATATAGATTGGCCTATTTTTTAGGCCTTTCGTTTTTTTTTAAGAACAAGGTCAATATGCCCCGCGTGAGCATCAGGCAGATAAACTGAAATCGCTATGATGCATTTTTCGTTCGTATATAGGGATTTGATAGTCATAGTTGAAATCGTATGGAGACTGCAAGCTTAGCCGGAAATTCCGGAAAGTGTTTGGGGAGGTATGGCTGTTTTGAGTTGGATCTTTCCGCCCGGAGGCATCTTCCGCCCAATGGAACGGATCTATCCGATTGCCGGAGGTGATTACGAGGCCTCCGGTGAAGCGGCGGGAAAGATCAAAAAGCTTCTCATCCAATTGGGGCTTGCCATGGAATTGGTTCGCAGAATCGCCATCGCCGCATATGAGGCCGAGATGAATATCGTGATTCACGCCTATGAAGGGGAACTGACCTTACGAATCGGCCGGGATTTGACGGACGCGCGCGTGCGCATGCGACTCGTCGCCAATGACAGGGGCCCCGGCATCCCGGATATTGATCTGGCGATGAAGGAAGGGTATTCTACAGCACCGGAATTCGCGCGCCGTTTGGGTTTCGGTTCCGGGATGGGACTTCCCAATATGAAACGTTGTTCGGACCAGTTGACGATCATCTCTACAGTCGGGAAGGGCACCACGGTCACCATGGATTTTACCCTTGACTAGCCGGAATGGAAGGGGGACTCCGGTGGAAACTTGGTTTCATGCAGTTTCATTGATTAATGAACGTTGCAAGGGTTGCACCAATTGCATTAAACGTTGCCCTACCGAGGCGATTCGGGTGCGTAACGGTAAAGCCAGTATCGATGGGGAGCGGTGCATCGACTGCGGTGAATGTATCCGGATCTGCGAGAACCATGCCAAGCAGGCCGAAGGCGACAGCCTGGCGGCGACGACGGGATACAGATATCGGGTGGCTATACCTGCCCCTGCTTTAATGGTACAATTTCAAAAGGGGGTCCGTCCCGAGCAAATTTTGGAGGCATTGCTCGGTTTGGGGTTTGACCGAGTGGCCGAAGCGGGCTGGGGGGCAGATCTCACCACCGTGGCCCTAAAGCGTTATCTAAAGGAACGTTATCACGCGGAACCGCGACCCCTTATTTCAAGTTCCTGTCCGGCCGTAGTCCGTCTGATTCAGATCCGTTTTCCCGGCCTGATCCAGCAACTGGCGCCCATTGAGCCGCCGCTTATTTCCGCCGCGAAACTGGCCCGGATGGAGATCATGAAGCAGACCGGGGCCCGTTCCGGTGAGATTGGAGTCTTTTTCATTTCACCCTGTCCGGCGAAGATTACCATGATCAAAAACCACTATGGGATAGAGCCCGGTGTCATAAACGGGGCCCTTTCCATCCGTGCCATTTACGGAGACCTTCAAAAACTAATCCCAAAATCGGATTCCATCACGATCTCATCCCGGCTTAGCAAGATCGGAGCCGGATGGGCCGGAGCCGGCGGCGAGAGCAGGGCCGTGGGAATCGGTAATCTGTTGGCTGTCGATGGAATTCATCAGGTTGTGGATCTCCTGGAGGAGATCGAGATGGGGCGGTTGAATGATCTAGATTACGTGGAGGTTCAGGCCTGCAACAATGGTTGTGTGGGTGGGGCATTGACGGTGATCAATTCTTTTACCGCCCGGATGAGAATCAATCAATTGCTTAGCGACGGCTGGCTGCCTCCCCCCGATCCGGCACTTGCGGCTCAAGCGGATACATATTACAACACCCGTTTTTTTGATTGGGATTATCAGGTAATTCCAAAACCGTTTCAACGCCTGGATCAGGATCTAAGCTCCGCCATGGAAAAAGTGGAGTTGATCGAGGCTACGGTTCGTTCCCTGCCCGGACTGGACTGCGGCTCGTGCGGCTCGCCGAACTGCCGGGCGCTGGCTGAGGATATTGTTCTGGACAAGGCGCAGATCTTCGACTGCGTATTTAAATTGCGTGAAGAATTGTCCCGGCACGCTCAGGAATTACTTCTGCTGGCGGAGCGAAAACCGCCCGCCATGGGGACGAGTACGCAGGAATCGGGTGAGAAGCAATGACTCTTCAAGAAGTAGCCAATGTTCTGAAAGCCGCAGTACACTCGGGCCGGGATCAGCTGGACAAGCCGGTCCTTTCCGGATATGCCTCCGATCTGCTCAGTGAGGTAATGGCTCATGCGCAGGCCGGTCAGTTATGGTTTACTGTACAAACCCATCTTAACGTGCCGGCAGTGGCTGTGCTACTGGATCTGGGGGGAATCGTAATCACCGGAGGGAACCGGCCCGAACCGGCGGTTATCACCAAGGGAAACGAGAATGGTATGGTCATTATGACCACGCCCTACACTACGTTTGAGGCGATTGCCCTTTTATGCAAGGCGGGTTTTTAAGATGCCGGCCAGCGGTTATTGCCTGGCGGACCTTCATATCCATAGCGCCTTGTCGCCATGCGCCGATGATCGGATGACTCCGGCCGCCGTTACCGCTCAAGCCCGGCGGGTCGGCTTAGATATCATGGCGCTGACGGATCATAATTCGGTACGCAACTGTTTGGCTTTTTTGAATTGGGACAGTCCGGATCTTTGGATCATACCGGGAATGGAACTCCAAACCCGGGAGGGCGTCCACCTTATTTGTCTTTTTCCCGGGATGGCCGCGGCTTGGGAATGGCAAGATTTTGTCGATCGGCATTTGCCGGATCTGCCGAACCGGTCCGAACGTTTCGGCCATCAATATCTTTTCAATGCCGCCGGAGAGGTTACGGGAGAGGAACATAGACTCCTTTTGAACTCCACGACGCTCGCTTGGGATGAGGTGTTACAACGGGTGCCGGAGTATGGCGGTTTGGTTTATCCGGCCCATATTGACCGTCCCAGTTTCTCGGTCCTGGCTAATTTGAACCGCATTCCGGAAGAGCGTTCCTTACGGATAGTTGAGATCTCGGCCCAGGCCGATCCGGCGCGACTGACGCGGGATTACCCCCATCTTGCCGGCGCCCGTCTGATTCGGTCATCCGACGCCCATCGCCTCGACGAAGTGGGCCGGGTTTGCACCAAGTTGCCGGTAGCGATCCGGGAGTGGGACGCCTTACAGTCGGCTTTAACCAGTCCGATCCCGGAAACCGGCGGTTGAATATTTCATATCAATAAAGGATGCGCACTCATGGAGGAAGTATTACGGGATATACCGGCTGGAAAAGCCGGAACCCAGCCGAGGTTCCCGGCAACCCGGTTTCAAGGAAGCAAGTTCAAACTGGCGGATTGGATCTGGGAAGGAATTAAGGATCTGGAGTTTGATACGGCGCTCGATGCTTTCGGAGGCACCGGCAGCATAGGTTACCTGTTGAAACTCCATCACAAACAGGTAACCTATAATGATCTACTCAAATTTAACTGGCATATCGGACGGGCGTTGATCGAAAATGACCGGGTAGTGCTTTCCGATGATGAGCTTGATGCGCTGCTCCAACCTTATCCGGGGCGTTTTTATCCCACATTTATTCAGGACACTTTTCATGATATTTATTTCACCGATGCGGAGAACCGTTGGATCGATATGGTGGTGACCAATATCGGATGCCTTACCGATCCTTTCCGGAAGGCGCTGGCTTTTTTTGCGCTCTTCCAAACCTGTCTGGCCAAACGCCCTTTCAATCTGTTTCACCGCAAAAATCTATACCTGCGTTTCTCGGATGTTCCCCGGAATTTCGGAAATAAGGCAACCTGGGATGCACCCTGTGAGCTGCTTTTCCGGAAATTTGCGTCTGCGGCGAGTAACGCCGTTTTCTGCAACGGCCTGGCCAATACCGCGCTGAACCAAGACGTTTTTCAGATCGAAGGGAGTTTCGATCTGGTTTATATCGATCCGCCGTATCTTTCCGGAAAAGGAGTGGGGGTCAATTATTATCAGTTTTATCATTTTTTAGAAGGCTTGGCCCAATACGATGTTTGGGGTTCGCTGATTGATTATTCATCCAAACATCGCAGATTAAAGGGGGGTGACTCGGCCTGGATTCGGAAGGATTCGATTTATGAAGCCTTTGACAAACTTTTTGCCAGGTTTCAAGAGAGTATCCTGGTTGTTTCATACCGGGCGGACGGGATTCCCAAAGTTGGCGAGCTCATTGGGTTGCTACGGAAGTATAAGGCGGAAGTGAAGATAATGGAGCGTAGGGAGTATCAATATGCCCTGAGCGGTAGACGGTCGGGAGAGGTATTATTCATCGGTCGCTAAAATTGTGATGAAATATCGATTCGCAACCGGAAGTATTTTTTGGAAGGTATTGTAACACGAATGGTTCGTTTTATCAATACGGGGTGGAATCGGAATCTTAAAAAAAGGTAAATAAACCAGCGGGTTGACTTGTAAAACAAATGGTTTCGTGTTATCTTTATTATGAAATGGGCTATTATCTGCGTGGAGCACGGATTATGCTTCGGCTCACAATGGTCCCGGTTTGAACGAAAGTTTTTTTCTATAATTCTTTGTTATTTTTATAACTTACTGATTCATCAAATGAGGGCAGGAGGACTTAACGATGGCAGAGGGTTGTCTAAACTGCAATTGTTGTTCGGACTCGGACCAACGGTACCAGGCTTTGGATGAGATCATCAACAAATACCGCAACAAACCCGGCGCATTAATTCCGGTTCTGCACCAGGCTCAGCAACTCTTCGGTTACCTTCCCGAAGAAGTGCAGATCAAGGTGGCCGAAGGGCTTGATGTTCCACTCAGCGAGGTATACGGTGTCATCACCTTTTATTCGTTTTTCTCCACCAAACCGCGGGGGAAATACACCATCGGCGTTTGCCTGGGAACCGCATGTTACGTTAAGGGAGCGGCTCAGGTTCTGCAAGCCGTCAAGGATGAGTTGGGGATCGAGATGGACGATACCACCGATGACGGTTTATTCACTTTGACCGTGACCCGTTGCTTGGGCGCATGCGGTTTGGCTCCGGTAATGATGATCGGGGACGATGTATACGGCCGTTTAACCCCGGAACGCATCCCCGAGATTTTGAATAGTTATCGAAAAGAATCTCAGCAAACGGCGGCTGAAAAAAAATAAACTTCTTTGTGATTGAAAGAACAATCACAATGTTTTACCACAATACGACTCCGGCTTTCCGTTGAAACCGGATTATTGATTGTTCCGGTTTGTGAAATCGTGAACAATCTACGGAGAATCAAAAACCCGTATCCGGAAGTTTTGAATGGGCGGTTCAAAGAAACTTCCAAAACGGGATAGGGGAACGGGAAAAGACATGCGTGAACTCTCCTTGCATATTCTCGATCTGGTTCAGAATTCTCTAGCGGCCGCCGCTACCAAGGTGACCATCATGGTGCGGGAGTTGACCGGGCAAAACCGTCTGGAGATCGAGATCCGCGACAATGGTCGGGGAATCCCACGCTCATCCCTTGGCAAGGTTCATGATCCGTTTTATACAACCCGCTCCTCGCGTCAAGTCGGTTTGGGTCTTTCGCTTTTTGAAGCGGCTGCCAGGCAATGTTCCGGGACAATGACGGTTGAGTCTCAACCGGGCCAAGGTACCACGGTGCTCGCCGTCTTTCAATACGATCATCTTGATCGGGCTCCCCTGGGCAATATGGCGGATACGATTCTGGCGCTCATCGCCACCAATCCCGGGGTCGATTTCTGTTATATTCATCAGTACGATACGGAGCAGTATCAATTTGATACCCGGGAAATCAAGGAGTATCTGGGTTGTGCCGATCTCGCGGCCCCGGCGGTCATCGCCGCGCTTCGCGAGTATTTGACCGATCGATATCAAGAGTTACGAGTGCCGGTTTCTCAGGCTTTGAATAACCTCTCGGAAAGCCTTACTAACGAGAGCTATGTTCTTACTAAGGGTTAATCCGACATTTTCTTTTAGCTTTATCTAGGGGTCAACCACCCCTTCCCCTCAAGGAGCTGCACTTGCCTTAAATACCTGGGATTAACCGTTTCTGAAAACAGAGCATTTTAGTATATAACTTTGTATTAATTTTTATCTGGACAAGCGTATCAGTCAGTTACGGATTCGGTTGCATGATGGCCGGTCAGGACCATCGGGAGATTTATCAGTTTATTATCAGGAATGAAGCTTTCATCCAGAACTGGGGAGGATCAAGACATGGGATTATATCGGGCGCACGTCCTGGTTTGCGCGGGAGCAGGTTGTATCTCATCCGGGTGTAAGGAAGTTGAACGGAACTTACTGGCAGAGCTGGAAAGTCATCATCTTTCCGAAGAAGTGAAAGTGGTGGAGACCGGTTGCATTGGAAGTTGCGATCTGGGTCCGGCCATTGTCATCTATCCTGAAGGAGTCTTTTATCAAAAGGTGAAACCGGAGGATGTTCAGCTGATTGTTGAGGAACATCTGCTCAAAGGCAGGCCGGTGCAGAAACTTCTGTATAAACAAGCCAATGGCGAACCGGTTGTGAAATACGAGGAGATCAATTTCTTCAATCACCAATTGCGAATCGCCTTACGTAACGTAGGTTTGATCAACCCTGAAGTAGTGGAGGAGTATATCGCCCGTGACGGCTATGCCGCTTTGGGCAAGGTGTTGACCGAGTATAAACCCGCGGATGTGGTGGATATTGTCAAACGTTCCGGACTGCGGGGGCGCGGCGGCGCTGGATTTCCTACCGGCGTCAAGTGGGATATCACCATGAAAGTTCCGGACGATACCAAGTATGTGGTT
>DASVMB010000461.1:0-10667 GCA_036384575.1 Bacillota bacterium | reverse complement strand
TATAACCTTTTTAAAAGTTTTCTGGGATATTCGTCCGTTTCATTTTTGAACCTACAGTGTGAGTACGGGAGATTTATATTTAATTACTAAAATCAAGCCTTGAAAGATATTGGGAAGGTTGAGGTAATTGTGCGATCACCCACCTATCGGGAGATAGGTGTCAAAACTGAAACAACGGTGTCTTGGATATAAACATACTTTTGGGGTATAAACCGGGCTGCAGATGGCTATGATAGTAATGGCGGCGGCGCAAGCCAATCGTCGTATCTGCCGGCACGGCTCGATCAACCGTGAATTGCGACTGTGGGATTTCAGAGGCATCGGCTCCGATAGGAGTCTTGTATGCCGCGGTTCCTACGAAAAAACCGGCAGGCCGCCGGTTTTTTTTTGCTCTGTTATAAGTAATTGAAGCCAAAGTTAAGGCAGATGCAGGATACAAGGGTGCGAAGCTGATCTATCTTCTCCCAGGTTTTGAGAAAATCCTGTAATTTAAGGGAAATTATTGAACGTCAATGGCGGAACGACTCAAGTGTGTAGCGGAAAAAGCGGAGACCGGGAACTTGCGAGGTGAATTTCCGGTTAAGACTTATTCCGTACAAAGTATTTCTCTAGATCGATCCGATCAAAGTTTCCTTCACGATCCTCTTCCGGTTCGTCGTTTAATCGCAACAACCCGCGGAGTTCCTCAAAGATCCGGGGTGTTTTCTGACGGCCCCGGACGATAGGAATACCCGGCGGCTGTTTCTTTAAAGGCAATACCAACACCTCCAGGTGTATAGTATTACCCACGGACCGATTCTATCACCTATTTTTTACTTGTCCCACCTGCCAAACACGGTTTCTTTATTCGGGAGGCAGCCTGAATCTCCAATCCTTCCTCTGAATCCGAACCTTTGATTATTTTGGTTACGGAAACTTTCCCGATATTGCGTGGATTCCGCTCTTTCTGGAAGACAGCAGAGGTTTCGGCTCTGGCAGGTTGAGGATTTTCTGGACTCTCCCGGGTCGAGGCGATTAAATCCTTGATGTACATCGGCGTACTCGAACCACGAATTTCTACTCTACGCTTTTGTAAGGCCAACCATAATCCCCCCAGTTTGATAAGGACCATCCCTGGTATTTATACTCGATTATAAAATCGAGGTTCAACTCACGTTCTGCTTTTAACAGCCCAATCCAGAATGGTGGCAATGGATACAAAGAGATGGGCGGCAGCGGTAATCTCGGCCAGGGATAGATCATAATTCTGTTTCGTTGTATCAATAATAATGACTGTCTCTGACCCTTGAGTGCCATGGTGAATGCTCATCCCGATACGATCATTCTCCACTTGAGTGCTGTTCACCTTCTCAATGGATTTTAATCGCACCTTGGCTGCCAAAACTTCCGGAAGTTGGCCGATTCCAGCATCGGTAAAGGGTATTACATATATCTTAACCTCCGGAAGGGTTTCATAAACATCGATCAAAACATCTTTTACAAGTTGGCGGATTCGATCGGCGCGGTTCTCCGACTGAAGGAAATACCTCTCGAAAGGGGTCGAAATGATCGTCAAGGCCGAACCGTTCAATCTCGCCAGGATATCCAGTTGCTTTTCGATCTTGCGTAAACCGTCCTGAATCTGTTGAGGATTGTATTTCTGATGGATCTCAAAACCGAAGAATTTTGCGCCGAATTCGGAGAGCAATTCCGGCTTGAAAAGCATTGTGAGTAGGCGAATAATCCAACAGAGCAGTAGAATCTTTAGGAACAATACTAATACAAATAATAACGGCGGACTTAAGATAGCCCAAACCCCCTGAACGGTTCGGACCGGAGTAAATAACACCCGGTATGAGCTGGCCAAGGCAAAGACGATTACGGATGTAGTCAGAAACATGATTCGAAATTTAGATGTTACATCGGGTTTAGCCTGGGCTTTCCGGGGTTTGATTTGGTATTGATAATAATAGCCAATAAAAATCAACGCCACGATAAGGGTAAGCACCGTTAACCCCCACCACGGATGCGACTGAAACAGGTATATTTGGATATCATGGAAGAGAACCGCTCGATTTGCCATGAATCCTCACCACAAAATTTTAAATTTTCTTAATTACCTTATTATACCATATCTATTCTATTCTGTCAGTCATTTAGCCATTCGTTTTCCTCACATTTTGAAAAAATGTTATTTTACCCCAGATGTCAACCGGTACGTCAGTCTGTTATCTCCCGAAAAACCCTTTGATTATGTTATATTTCAGTCAAAGCCAAATGATTCGGCAGGTTTTTCTTTGTTTACCGGGAAGTTTACATACGAAGCCGCTTTTCAACTGAATGGTGCAGGCTAAATAGATGAAAACACCCAGCTTATTACCAAAAAACTGTAAAGAAATTCTGGCCATCATACGAAAATAATAGGGAGACTGTTTTTACTTCCTGGAAATTAAATCTTAACAAATTACAAACATCGGGGTGCACGATCAATGAAGATATGGATCAGTTGGATCATTGGATTGATACTGAGTTTCACCACGAATGTCGTATTCGCCGCAACGGTCGTTCCAGTCAAGGCCACGGCAGCGGTGCTGATCAATGCCGAAACCGGCGAGGTGCTTTTCTCCAAAAATCCCAATAGTGTCATGGCTCCCGCCAGCACCACCAAGATTATGACAGCCATCATCGCCATCGAAAAAGGCAATCTCGGTCATAAAGTTACAGTAAGCCGTAGGGCTGCATCAATGCCCCCCACCAGCATGCGTCTGCGCCGTGGCGATGTGATTTCCATGAAGGATCTACTCTACGGCCTGCTTTTATCCTCGGGAAACGATGCTGCAGTAGCTATCGCCGAGGACATTGCCGGTTCCGAGGCAGGCTTCGCCAAAATAATGACGACTAAGGCCCGTTCCCTGGGAATGATGAATACGGTCTTCAAAAATGCCAGCGGTCTGCCAGCATCCGGTCACCATACCACCGCACATGATCTGGCGATATTAGCCGGTTATGCATTGAAAAATCCGACTTTTGCGGCGATCGTCCAGACGAAGGTGGCATCCGTACCCCGTTCCCGTTCCAGCTCCCGGTCACTGGTGAATCATAACAAACTATTGTGGCAATATCCGTATACCACTGGGATTAAAACCGGCTACACCCGCGCCGCCGGGCCCTGTCTGGTGGCTTCAGCCACGCAAAACGGTGTCTCCCTTATTTCGGTAGTCCTGAAATCCGGGAACATGTATCAAGACACCATCCAACTATTCGACTTCGGCTTTTCGAACGCATCTGAACCGGAACCGACCCCTACCCCGGAACCGACACCGACCCCCACCCCCGAAGCCTCCATTCCGGCGGATATTCCGCGCTACTTTTATTATGAAGCCACCCATACTTTGCCGTTCCAAAGCTCTACCGAACCTACTCCCACGCCGGTTCAGTAAGCCCTAATCCGGGGGTTAGAATTCGAATTCTTAAAAACAATGAAAATGAGCTATGAAAAATAACGAAAGCGGTACCGGATATGAAGATCCGATACCGCTTTCTAATTGGACCAGAAACTATCCTATGTGGAACGAACTATCACACCGCTGTCTCCGCCCGGGAGGAATGAGCCTGGCTTTTCAGCTTCATATAAACGTAGATTGGAATACCCAGCAGCATCAGAATGAATCCGTACATGACAGTTTCCGCGCCTGAGCCGTAAATGGTCCAGATCCCGTACGCGAAACCAAGTAGTGAAAAGATTGATGATTTGATGAAGTTTCCCAGTGAAAACCTTGGACTTCCTTTGGCAAGCAGCATAATCTCGGCTGCGGCCGCAAATACATAGGGCGGCAGGAACGAGAGGGTTGCAAGCAGGATCATGAAGTTATAGGCCGCCGTCAAGGAACGCACGTAAAACAGGAGCAAGGTGATATTGGCGATGACGCCGCTGATAATAAGGGAGATATGGGGAGTGCAATATTTGGGATGCACCGCCGCCATACCCTTGGGGAGCAACCCATCCTCCGCCGCGGCATAGCTCATCCGGGCCGTGGAAAGCACCCAGCCAAGAGTGGCTCCGAGCGTCGAGACAAAACCGCCGAGCGCAATGAAGGATGCGCCCCAACCGCTCGCAAACTGGTTAATGATATCCGCCAGCGGAGAGCTGGAATTGGCCAACGCCTGCTGACTCATGGTTCCCATAGCAACCAGGCTAATCCCCAGATAAACCAGGGTAGTCAGGGCAATACCCCAGATGGTGCTGAGACGAACGTTCCGCTCGGGATTGCGAATCTCCCCTGCAGTTACCGTGGCGGTTTCAAAACCGATAAATGCCCACAATGTGGCAGCCGCTGCAGCCGGTATCGTGGCTAACCCTCTCCCTTTCGGGAACATGGGACCGGCGATCCGGATATCGAAATGCTGCAGCCCGATGATGATGAAGAATATGAGAGGCAGAATCTTTAATACGGTGGTGATCAGATTGACCACCCCGGCTTCGCGTACCCCTTTAATGTTAATATAAGTAAAAAGCCAGAGTAATGCCGATGTGATAACGAAAGCGATCATTCCGCTCTCCCGGACCACCGGGATAAAGAATGCCAGGTAACCGGCGAAGGCCGTCAATAATGCGGCATTTCCGATACAACCGCCAATCCAATAAATCCAGGCGTTGATGAATCCGGCGAATTCACCAAAGGCGATTTTGGCGAAAGCATACGGACCTCCGGTTTGAGGGTAACGCCCTCCCAAATTGGCGAAGGTCAACGCGAGCAAAATCGATCCGATGCCTGTGAATCCCCAGGCGATTAATGAAGCGCCCGGACCGGAACTGCTCGCCAGGGTATTGGGCATCATGAAAATACCGGAGCCGATCATGTTCCCCACCACCAGCGCGGTGGCTGCCGCCAGTCCCAACCCTTTCTTTAATTCGGGTTTCCCTTGGTTTTCCATTGTAACCTCCTCGTTTTACTTCCCCAGAAGCACAGAAAGGCGCCGGGTATTCCCCGGCGCCTGACGCGCGTTTACGCGCGAGACTACGATACCGCGGAATAGCTCTCCATCGATTGCGATCGATGACAGTCCCGTGCCTTTTCGGTACGGGCCCAGCCCGAAACGGTTGAGCCACCGTCCCGGACTTCGGCGGAGATTCCTTTCGCGGGGACCCATTTGCTCAAAAATCCCCGTTACTGATAATTTCCGCGCCTCTACTCAGCTTTTAGCAATATTGTTTATTCTTTCATGTCATTGGCATGTGATTTAAGTGTAGCAAGGATGATGAAGCCCTGTCAAACACAGCCAGGAAGGAATTGTTCAATTGGGGTGGAGAAAGCGTGGATAAGCCAGTTCATCCTTGAGTATACGAAAATATACATGTTTGAATAATTATTCAAATGGTTGTATAACTATTTCAGTACACTCTGAAATCGGATTGATTCGCGTAATGCGGAACAAGTGGATAGCGGAGGGATGTACAACCGACAGTCAGGCATTTCAAGGGGGAAAACCGGGAGAAAGGCGGCCTGTTATTACGCAGACCTCCTTAATAAAACATCCCGACGTAACAGCAAGAGCGGAGCTTTAAATCGCTTGTTCTTTATAGGTCTTGCCATGGTACTGCCAGCGTCCGTCTCCCAGGTTTTGAGCCAATTTACCATCGATCCCCGAGTTCCTCGTTTCCGGAACCGGTTCCGATTTTACCTGATCATTCTGGGAGTCTTTTGACTCTTCATTAATATCCTTCATCGTTGTTTCACCTCTTATTCGTTTAATCCCCATGGTGGTTTCGTTACTTATATTATATCATTTATTGTGAGAATCAATATTTCCATCCCAATAAAGACGGAACTTTTTCCCGGTTCCGTATCGATTATTTCCCGCGAAAGCACATTTCACCTGCCAAAAATTGTCATACTGTATGGGTTTGCGGTATCCCGGAAGAAAAAACTACCTTACGCCGAGTTTTTAACTTGTTCGTCGACAGCACTGTGGTTGTCACTGTGCGTGCCCATGATGGCGTTGGTCCACTTGCCGCAACGATCACCCCACCTGGCAACGACCTGGCCGTCGGCGGAGACCTCGACCACCTCGCAGAGATTGGGGCAGCCGTTGCAGTTAAAGGTATTGGGGATAAAATCGATATTCGAGGTTTCAAATCCGGCAAACCGGGTGGTTTGGCCGGCCTTTTCCAGATACTCCCGGGCAAGCATGGCCGCGCCTACTGCGCCCATTACGTTATAATACGGAGGAATGGTGATCTTGCAGCCGACTTCCTTCTCAAAAGCCGCAATGATTCCTTTATTGGCCGCCACCCCGCCTTGAAATACATACGGCGGTTCCAATATTTTTCCGCGTCCCAGATTGTTGATGTAATTTCGCACCAAAGCCTCACAAAGCCCCTTGATGATGTCGGCCTTCGAGAAACCATATTGTTGCTTGGCAATCATGTCCGACTCGGCAAAGACCGTACACCTTCCGGCAATTCGAACCTCACGCGTGGAAGTCAAGGCCAGATCCCCGAATTCCTCGATGGGAACTTTGAGCCGTTCAGCCTGATGGTCCAGGAATGATCCGGTTCCAGCCGCACAAACCGTGTTCATTGCAAAATCAACGATCATTCCGTTTTTGATCAGAATGATCTTCGAATCCTGTCCGCCGATCTCAAAGATCGTTCGAACCTCGGGGTAGAAATGGACTGTTGCCGTGGAATGAGCCGTGATCTCGTTCTTGACAATATCCGCCCCAAGAATGATCCCCGCGAGTTGGCGACCGCTTCCCGTTGTACCGACTCCCAGTACCTCCAGATCGCCGATCTCGGCGTGAAGCCGCCTAAGTCCATTTTTAACGCATTCAAGCGGTTGGCCGTCTGTCCGGATATACTGGGCTGATAAAACCCTGTTTTCCAGACTCAAGGCGATAATGTTTGTGCTCACTGAGCCAACGTCCACTCCAAGATAAGCTTGGACCATACAATAATAACCTCCTCAGGCGGTCTCGCGTGCATGCGCGCAATTCATTTTGTTATTCTTGACCAGTTCAATAAAGGCTTCCAACCGGGTCAGAATATTGGCGGTACCGGTTTGCTCATCGATGGCCAGGGTCAGGATGGGGATACCCAGATCTCCGGAGATGACCGGAGCCATGCTCTGGGTGACCAATTCCGGCAGACAGGCAAAGGGCATCAAATGTACGATCCCGTCAAATCCCTGCTCCCGGTAGTGGACCATATTACCGATGTTATTCCGGGCGTGGCCGCCGATGGGTATCTCCAGATATCGGGCGCCCTTTTGGGCGATGGCGGCCTCGGACCTGCCGCCCAGAAACGAAGGGAGCACATGATCAACCCATTCCGAGATGTACATCGATCGGCTGACCTCACAGCCCAAATTATTCAGAAGCTCGGCGATGCCCATATTGATGGATGATTCAATCACCATATAGATCTCGCCCACCACCCCGATCCGGATTCTCTGATTTTGCGGGGGTTTCCGGACCGGTATCGCCTCGATCATTCTCAAACCTTGCTCCTGCAAACGGCGGACATCGGCCACGGTTTTCACCTCAACCTCAAAACGCCGGCTAATGGTATCGAACACCTTGGTAAAGGAACCTCGTTCCAACTCATAGGGACGATTGTATTCCACCATTTTTTGGAGGGAGTCTATGGCATGGGCCATCCGGTAGGTTGTTGAAACTACCCGGGCCACATGGTTCCAACTGTTTTTCCCTTTTAGCCTCAAGATTTTCCGGATGAACCGGAGCGGTTCCCGGTAAAAATTGTCGAAGACGATCATCTCGACGTTATACCCCAGACTACGAAGGGTCCGAAGGTGGACTTCACTGTAAAATCCTGCCCGGCAAGGCCCATTCCCGCCGGAAGTGACAATGGTGTCTGCCCCGGCTTCCAGAGCCTCGATATAGGAACCCATGATCACCTTGTAGGGAAAACAGGCGAACTCGGGGCTGTATTTAACTCCAAGGCTGATGGTGCGTTGGGTTGGCCGGGGCGGCATCACCACCTCGTAACCCAAAAGCTCCAATAGTTTTTGATAAATAATGGTTGAACCCATATATGGAAAGGTGATCTTCATCAAGAAATACGCTCCGTTTTCGAATATACACTTTCGGGACTCTTCTTTAGGATCATATCTGTAAAGGCCTCAATCCGGGTCTGTAAGTGACTCTCTCCGGTATGTTCGTCCACCCGGACCGTCAAAAACGGCTTGTTATATTTTAGGGCCTCCAGTGCCAAAACCTTACCCAGGAACGAATCCGGTCCGCAGCCGAAAGCTGTTACATGAATCACTCCGGTAATGGCCGGATCCTCAAAAAACATATTCGCCGCGGCCCAGAGTTTATTCGAGAAAGTCCAGAAAAGATCCTTGGGGTCCCGCCGCAGTTTGCCGCGGAGCTCATTCTCATCCAACATCTCAAAGGTTACCGGCCGGACTCCAAGATTTGTGAGACGTTGTAAGATATCCATACTGATAAAACCATCGTAGACATTGTATACATAGCCGATTACACCGATCCGGACCGGATGCGGCGCTGTCTTTAAATCCTTGCCGCCAGCCAATTTGGCATTGGCGGTTTGGCAGTTATAATCCCGGGAATAACACAACCTCCGAAACTCCAACCACTGATCCCGGGCTGCATGGATCGCTGCTTTTATGCGATTGGGGTTGGAAGTAAACCGGGCTCCGATTTCTTGATAATTCGAAAGGGTCGCGATATCATCGTTACGGGATGTTAGATGGTGAGTGAGCATCCGGCCGGAGAGGTCGGGAATCGTACACTTCAACATGTCGGGAAGGGCCAAAAACTTGGGACAAAAGGTGTCCCCCCGCCGGATCGAGACAAACCGAGGGATATAAACCAGATCGACCCCACGGTCCAGCAACTCCTGGACATGTCCGGTGTAGATCTTAATTGGAATGCAGATCTCGGGAACCGAATGCCGGACTCCCTTATCCAAAACGCTTTTAGTGGTGGGACCCGATTCCACAACTTCCACACCCAGCTCTGTAAAGAAGATCCGCCAAAAAACACTATAAAATGGATTTAACAAGGCAGACGGCAGCCCGACTCGCACGAATACTCCTCCCATGATACCCGAAGATTACGAAAAAACCCCAAAAGCCTGAAATTCAATATGAAAAAATGCGCTTTGATTTCGATTGTAACGCATTGTAACGTATTTTGCAACTTCGGCTTCCATTAACCATCCAAGGTTTCGGGAAAATTCCGCGGAATGATGCCTTTGATATTCCCTTTAAAGCCGTGTAAAATTTTATACTCCCCCTTTACGGACGGAGTCGCCTGTTTTTCATACTCCCTGCCACTTTGGAAAACCCGTCCCGGAACGTAAGACCAATCCGTGAAAAAACTGTCAATGGACTTGTTTTGATTTGACAGGACTGCCATCCTATGCTATAGTAATATTTACATGACTTTGTGATAAAAATAAGGTCAAGGTTTTTTAGGAGGAATGCAGATGCAGGGCAAGGTAAAATGGTTTAACCCGGGAAAAGGTTTCGGATTTATCGAAACCGAAGGCGGGGCCGACGTGTTCGTCCACTTCTCAGCGATTCAAATGGATGGATACAAAACCCTAGAGGAAGGCCAAACGGTTGAATTCGATATCATTCAAGGCGAACGCGGACCCCAAGCCGCAAACGTCACGAAAGCATAATTTCGATGCAAACCAGAAAACCCCGGCAAAACCGGGGTTTTTTCTTTTGCCCTAGATGGCTCCGGTTGAACCTTTTGATCAGGAATATAAGTGACCCATTATCCGTTTGAAACCGTTCGGAATTGCAGTTCAATCCGTTCCGCCGGTTGCTGCGGCCGGTAAATCAAGCGCACCCCCAGGTGTAATATGTTCCGTAGTAATAATAGGGTTCGGCCGTAAGTCGCAGGTTGGTTAAATTTTTGAGAGATACCAGCTCTTCCAGGGAATAATTAAAGAAAAGCCAACCGCAGGAGACAAAAGCAAAGTCCTTACTTGCCTTGGCACGGATTTTTTGATAATCTCAAGGTATTCGAAACTTTCTTTTGAAAAACGTTCCCGATCCCAAGCGAACCAGTCCAATCTATTCAGGAGATCCCATGCCGACGCTATCAAAAAATAATTCTAAAGATCCTGCTGTAAAAGACCAACCGGAAGATACCGGACTCGCCATCTCCCACGCCTTACTTAACAGGTTGGTCGATAATGGGCAGTCGACTCCCTCAAAGGAGCCAGTCCAGGTCCAGGTAAAACTGTATAAAGATCCGCGGACACCGGATAAACCAAAGCTCGAGCTGGAGATTGGCACCGATCGGCTTTATACTGTCAGACATTTGAGTGATTTTCTCGAGGCCCTGGCCTCCAATCAACCGCTCGAAATCAACCGGGCTTTTACCTTCAACCCGGAACGGCATTGTTTTGCGGCGCAAGATCAAGCCCTCATCGAAATGCTGCTTGAGGCCCACCAAGATGAACATAACTCATGGAACTATTACTTCGGCCGCTCCGAGTTTTCGAAGGGCTCTTTCGAATTGAATCAATCACGGTTTAAACGATTTTTGGAGGTCGCCGCTACGATGCAATCCGCTTTCTGGGTCGCGCCTCAACTGGCTTCACCGGTTCCCATCCTGATCTGCCGCGATTCACTCCCATTCGTCCTGCATTTAACGGAGGGGCGCTCCCATCCCGAGCTGGAGTT
>DASVMB010000460.1:0-6010 GCA_036384575.1 Bacillota bacterium | reverse complement strand
GTGCGGCGGGTAACCTTTAACTATCAACGCCTGCAACACCAATTCCAAGTCACATTACAGCGGATGAATATTAAGCCGGCATACCCGGATATTTTCCGATCCGCGGGCAACCGGAAACCAACAGGTTTAACCATACAACCGCAAAATTCACATCAAAATCCTTTGAAACTCGGGGTAATCGATTTAGATGACACCACCTATAAGATTGTAATCCGTCCCATTCTATCGCCCGTTATTCTCCAGGCTTAAAAAAAACGCCTCCACATCGCTGCTTGAAATGGCATGAGCTTTGGCCGCACCGGAATGCAAAAGTTCCGACTGAACTTGCCTAAGCACGGTTTTCCATTGGTCATTGATACTCGCTTGCGATACCACGGTTTTCATCCTGGAAATCAATGTCCTCAACATTTCGATGGAACCCTGCAAGTCATTCCAGATCGCTTGGTTGGGTAGGCGGATCACCACATACCCCGCATCGATTAATTTCCTGTCCTTGAGGTTGTCCCTTTCAGTTTGAACGGCACTAAGATGGGTATAACCATCCACTTCCACCACCAGATGGTATTCGGGAAACCAGAAATCCACCTCATAGCCTTCAATTCTTTGATTCTGCTCAAAATTCCATTTTTGGGCCCGCAGAGCCCGGGCCAGTCGCCTCTCGGCACCGGTACGGTTGACGACGGGATTGATGATCGGATGATGATCTTGACCACTGGTTGACCCCATTCTTTTCTCCTCCTTCCAAATACCATATTTTGGATAATCGTTGACATCTGCCTAACATTCCCGTATACTTTTAACTGAATCCATAAACATTACCGAATGACCGATTCGATTATTTAGACGATTACCCTGAGAGACTAGTGTGTCATACGGTAATAATGAACAAAGCAAGGTGAAACCTTTGAGTAATAATGATTCTATCTATCCAATCAGCGCGGTGATGAATATGACCAAGCTGACTGCCCGCCAGATTCGATATTACGAAACTTACGGGTTGATCAAACCCGCCCGCTCCAAGGGAAATCAACGTCTATACACTCCAACCGATGTTGAGAATCTGTTATTGATCAAGAAATTACTGGATAAGGGCTTAAATCTTGACGGCATTAAGGCAATCTTGACCGGAAATAAACCACTTGAGGGAATACCGAATCCTCCGGCGACACCGGTACAGACCGGACCGGCCCCCAATGCGCCAAGTCCAGTCGTTCCAAAGTTGACCTCTCTTTACCCTGTCAATAACCAGGAAGCGTTGAACCACTGGTTACAATCGAAACGGAAATGAAGGTGTGTATAATGACTCGGGACGATATCGTCCAGCTTTGTCGGGATCGAAATGTCCGTTTTATCAGACTGCAGTTCACAGATATTCTCGGTACGGTCAAAAATGTATCCGTGCCTGTCAGCCAGTTGGAAAGGGTCTTGAACAATGAGGTCATGTTCGATGGTTCTTCCATTGAAGGGTTTACCCGGGTGGAAGAGTCGGATATGGTTTTAAAACCCAATCTGGACTCTTTCGCCATATTCCCTTGGCAACCAAATGACGGACCCGCGGCCAGGATCATTTGTGACATCTATACTCCGGAATCAGTTCCATTCGAAGGAGATCCCCGTTTCATACTTAAAAAGGCCATCGTAGAGGCGGAAGCCTATGGATATCAGATAAATATCGGGCCGGAATGCGAGTTTTTTCTCTTCAAATCCAACGAGGATGGTACCCCCTCCATCGTAACCCATGACAAAGGGGGATACTTCGATCTCTCCCCCAGCGATCTGGGAGAAAACGCCCGGCGCGAAATTATTCTCGCCTTAGAGGAGATGGGGTTCGAGATCGAAGCGTCCCATCATGAAGTCTCCCCCGGCCAACATGAGATCGATTTCAAGTATGCCGATCCCCTACGAACTGCAGACCGGGTGACCACATTGAAGTTCATCACCAGAATTATTGCGCAACATCATAACCTGCATGCCACGTTCATGCCCAAACCGATCTTTGGGATCAATGGTTCCGGTATGCATATCCATTTATCCATCTTTAAAGACGGAACCAATATCTTCTTTGATCCGGAGGCTAAAAACCAGCTAAGTCCGGTGGCCTTATATTTCATCGGCGGTGTTCTGAAACATATCAAAGGGCTTACAGCGATAACCAACCCCCTGGTTAACTCCTACAAACGATTGATCCCGGGTTATGAGGCCCCCGTCTATCAATCATGGTCTGTCTCCAATCGCAGTGCGTTGATTCGCGTTCCAGCGGGCAGGGGCAATAGCACGCGGATCGAAATCCGCAATCCCGATCCTTGCTGCAATCCGTATCTGGCTTTTGGTTTACTGATCCGGGCCGGTTTAGACGGAATCATCAACCAAATTCCTCCCGGAGAGCCTATCCAGAAAAATGTCTATACTATGACGGATGTCGAGCGTTCTCTGGGAAATATATCCAGCCTGCCGGTAAATTTATACGACGCATTGCTTGAAATGGAAAAAGACCCTTTAGTACGGGAGACCTTAGGCGATCACATCTTCGAGCGTTTCGTGGAAGCCAAATCCATTGAATGGGAAGTCTACCGTTCCCAAATTCATCAATGGGAGATCGATCAATATCTAGGGGTCTTTTGATTCCTAATCCATCAGTCGAAAATGTTTCTCCAGATCATAAAGGATCTCTTCCGGTTGCCGGCCGCGGGCATTCAGCACCCAACCGGGAGTGACCCTGGTCGAATCCCCGGTGAGATTTTCATCCAACCCCGAGATGATCACCGCGTCCACGGCATCCAGATTTTGCTTTTGAGGATTTCCTCCCAGATCCACCACCCGATAACCGGCATCCTTCAGATACGGCTTTAAAACTTGAATTCCTGATTCCAGAGCGACTGTCCTTTGCATTAATGAAATCCCTCCCCGCATATTTTTGGCGCGAAACATAAACTTCTATCAAGAGGCTATTCTGTCCAGCCGTCACTCTGGCCATTCGCCGCTTAGGGTGAAATGAATTTCCGGGTTCTCGTTGCGGAATGAAAAAAGGCTACATTCCGTAGAAGGAATAAGCCTTTTCGTTTTAGCTTTCTTGGGACCCGCTTAAGCCTTTTCAGGTTCAGGGGTGTCAACCAGCAATGCCTTACCCCGTTCTTTGAGATCGCCCCGGGGTAACGGCGCGCACATACCCTGAAGGAACGCCCCGTCCTCAATTACCAAAGTGACCATCTTGGAGTCACCGATAACTTTTGCGGTCGGTGCCAGTTCCAGACGGCCACGGGATTCTATCGAACCTTTCACTTCACCGGCAATCACTACATTTTTCGCCACAATATTCCCGATCACTCTGCCGGTTTCACCAACGATCAGATCGCCACCGATATGTAGTTCCCCTTCATAATAACCATCAATCCGGACCGCTCCGCCGGGAGCATCAAGATTACCTTTAACGCTGGTTTCCTTTCCGATCAAGGTGTCGACCTTCCGGGTATTAAACCCGTCCCGCTCTTTCGCGCACATAATGATTTTGCCTCCCCACTAATTTCTTAGGAATGAACTCGGGTTAACTGCATGATTATTGACATGAACCTCGTAATGAAGATGGGGCCCTGTGCTTGTACCGCTATTGCCTGAAAGGCTGATAATCTGTCCCTTCTTGATTACCTGTCCCACCCGGACCAATAATTTCGAATTATGACCGTAAAGTGTCTGATAACCATACTCGTGATCCAGTATGACAGTATAACCGTATCCGCTCTTATATCCTGAAAACGCCACCCTGCCATCGGCTGCTGCGGCAACGCGCGAGCCGTAACGGGCCTGCAGGTCGATTCCGGTATGTTCTTTATAATAACCCAATGTCGGATGAAGCCGAAAACCGAATAAGGAAGTGATGAATGAACGTACCGGCCAAATCGAGGGGGTATGGTCCAGACGCCGTTCATAGGCTAATAAATCCACCCACAATTGATGCTGAGATTGAGCTTCTTCCTTTATGAAACCTTCCACCTGATTCATGTTATAGCTCAGATCGGCCAGTTCGGATTTGGTCTCATTCTCTACCCGCGGACGGGTGGAGAGATTATATGAAGTGTTACGAATGATCGTGCCCCGGCTGGTTGTTGTGGATCGTCCGCCTTTCTGCAGAACATTCCGCCAGGTACTAAGGATTCGGGAGCGTTCTTGCTTTAATTCGCTGAGATCCTCGACCATCTGGTAACTCTTTTGCAAAGTGGGACGGACTTCCCGCTGTTCCGAAAGTAGAGAATCTATTTTTTTGTCTCTTGTCTTAATTTTGGTGCGAAATTCTTGAATCTGTCCAATCTGGGTTGTGTAACCGACAAATATGTATAGGTTAAAACCAATAATCCCGATAATCAACAAAGCCAGGGAAAAGGGAATTGCATAACTCTTGACCGCGCCTCCGGTATTGGGAACAATCAAAAACGTAAAACCTTTACCAAAACGTTTTTTGATTGTTTTCATCATCTTACTCACAAAAAACACCTCCGGAAGGGTCTTACCCCAACTAAGAGCTTTCACGATTTGGATCAATCATGAAAAACACCAAGCAATGCCTTCCTTGATCGATGAATTTTAAATGTTTATGAGTGGATGATTAATATTCGACACAAAAGCTTTCTTTTCCTGCTTTTTACTTTTAAGTTTTGGAATTTGAAGTTTTTTAGCTGCTGTAATACTCTCGCTATCTCAAAGGAAGATCATTTCTTTTTCAGATCAAGGGCCTTGACGATGGCTTCCTTCTCCTCTTCGGACATGGGATAGGATGAATCGCCCTTCTCAACCGGTTTACAGTAAACCCGGGCTTCATCCCGTCCAAAGATGCTGCTAATAACGATTCCATCGCCGGCGGCATCTAACATGGCCAGGGCAAAACTTTGATCACCGCCCGAGTTTTGGAAGGCTTTGAAACGAATGAGACCGATTTTTTGCAAGTGTTTGGCCTCAACAATCCGGTTACTCTCAAATTTCGTCTCAAAATCCGTCAATTTAGCATAGACGAGATCCGTTTTTTCCACCAAATCCAGGAGCATTTGCTCTAAATCCTTCCCGGAGCTGGTCTTTAATAACATCTGATACTTACGCAAACGGGCATTAGCGATGATAAAGTATAACAAGACGAGTAAGACAATAATTACATTAAAGCAGCTAAGCAATAATCCGTTTGCAGCAAACCATGCTCCCATCGCAGCGATATCCATCAGTGCACACCCTTCCGAATGAATTTAACTACTCGAGCAGGATTGGCACGGATTGTTTACCCGGCCAGACCAATCGGGATCGCACTTGAGATATGATCGTAGGCGGTCGAAGATCTGCTCGATAAATGCATTTTGACTGAACTCAACAACTTGATCATTATTCAACGCCACTTGAGGAAGCTCCTGCTGCTTGGAGAATTTTTCTGGCCTGGAACATCGCCCGGTCATAAATCTCCTTAACCGGTAATTGCAGGATCCCCGCGGTCCGTAAACAATCCTCATATTCGGGAGCGAACTTAAAAACCTCACCCTCGCGGATCGCAGTCTTGACTCGAATGGGGATCCCGGAGATCTGAATCTCCAATTCGCCCCGTTCCAGGCAATTACGGTGTACAATATAGTTGCGGATGCCAAGGGTAGTAGTCTCCTTGAATAACAGGGTTTCCAGTTGGTTGACGCGTTCGGGAGGCGTAATGACGGTAACCAACACCCCGGGACGGTTCTTTTTCATCTGAACCGGAGTTAAGAAATAATCCTTCGCCCCATTCTCTAGCAGAAGCTCGCCCAATCTCCCGTAAAATTCAGGATTCATATCGTCGATATTCGTTTCCAGAACCACCTGGGAGTCGGTTTGATCTGTCGGACGGGAGTTCTCACCTAAAATTAACCGTAAAACATTGGGGACAGGCCGCTCCGCGGTCCCCGCGCCATAACCCACCCGGCTAATTTTTAACAGTGGTAGGGCGGAGCAACTTTTGGCAAAAGTTTTAATAAGGGCTGCTCCGGTCGGGGTCACCCATTCGCCTTCA